>JBDKJC010000407.1:0-4432 GCA_039796815.1 Cyanobacteriota bacterium
GACTGACCCATAGTCAACTCCAGCAAGTAGCTGATTTTATCGCTTTCTTAAAGTTTCGTAATCAACGTCAGCGTCGGGTTGTTCTTGACCCAACACAATTGTCTAAGATGTTTACGGAGTTTGCTGACGAAGACCGTGCTTTTGCCGAAGAAGGCATGAGCGACTATGCGGTAATGCTCCACCAAGAAGATCGAGAATGACTAATTCCCCCAAGCGGGGTGAGGTTTGGCTAGCCGACCTCAATCCGACTCAAGGTTCTGAACAATCAGGCATTCGCCCCGTCATTATTTTCCAAAATGACCTTGTTTCCCAGTTCTCAACTACGACCATTGTTATTCCCCTCACCACCAATCAACGTCGCGCTGCTTTGCCTATATGCTTATCGATCGAACAAGGTAATGGCGGACTCAGCCAAGATTCTGTTGCTTTATGTTTTCAGATGAGAGTGCTGGATAAAACTCGTTTGATTCGCGCACTGGGACAACTGAGTCCCGAAATAATTGCCCATTTGGAAGAAGTGGTTTTGCTAACCTTGGGATACGAGTTATAAGTGCCAATAAATTTACCCAATTAGTAAAGCAGTGATGCCCTATAAAGCAATTATCTTCGATCTTGATAATACGTTGCTAAACTTTGAGATATGTGAGTATCAAGCCATTATTGGCGGACTTAAAGGCGGTGAAATATCTTTAGATTCATACGGAGTGGCTGAACCACGCTTTCTGGAAATATTCGAGTTTTATAATTCTCAGTACTGGAAGCAGCGAGAATCATTTACTCCTAATCAATTGATCGAAAAGTCCTACCAAGATACACTCACTCGATTTAACATCCGTCCAGCTAGCATAAATCAGTTAAGCCAGGCATACTGGTACATCTTCAATCACTCCAAAATCATGGAACCTGGCGCAGGTGAAATGTTAAATATTCTTGTTCGTAGTTATCGTCTGGGAGTTATCACGAATGGATTGACATCAACACAGCTATCTAGAATGCGAGCCGCCGCGATCGATCGTTACTTTGAAGTCATTGTAATTTCTGAAGCCATTGGATTTGCCAAGCCATCTCGTCAAATATTCGACTATACCTTATCGAGATTTGACCTGAAAACAACAGAAGTACTGTACATCGGAGACTCGCTAAAATATGATTTCGAGGGTGCGAAGCAAGCTGATGTTGATTTTTGCTACTACAACAGGAAAAAAGAGAGTTTATTTGAACAAGTACAGCCCAAATTTGTAGTCGAAGAGCTTTCAGATTTACTAGAGATTTTATAGCTGACAGTGCATACTATCCTAACTGTTTCATTACATAATGATCTTCATCATAATTTGAGCTGCACAATATTCGGTATTAATTATAACTACATTTAAAATACTTGAATTGTCAGTATAGTAAATAGTTAGTGTTCCTTAGCATAATCAATTCAATCATGCACGATACAAATGCGTATTTTGAAAAGGCGTTGGAGATCATTCGCTCCAATGCGCTCTTGAGTTCGTCCGTAGATTGGTTGACAGTAGAAGCCGATGGACGACAGAAAGCGAATAGCGCACAAAGCAGTTCGGGAATTTACGATGCCATTCGCTATGTCTTAGATCAGCTTGGCGATAACCATAGTTTTTTATCCTTGCCAGATGATGAGGAGGCAATAGTTGCAGGGGAGCGCGACGCCCGAAATGAACTTCCTACTGGACGAGCCTTGAATGCGGCCATCAACTATCTAATGTTGCCCGAATTCTTAGGTTCAGAGAAGGCTGCTATTGCATATGCGGATGAAGTCCAGCGATTGATCGCTACATTGGACGTAGAAAGCACGCGTGGCTGGATTGTGGACTTGACACAAAACACCGGAGGGAATATGTGGCCAATGATTGCTGGTGTTGGCCCGCTGCTTGGAGAAGAAACGGTTGGCTACTTTGTCGACAACCTTGGGAAACGGATGGAATGGCGATATCAATCGGGACAGAGCTTTTGTGACGATCTGCTGGTTGAAGAATGCAGTCGAGAAGCTCATGTACCCCACAGAGTATACCCAATTGCCGTGTTAATCGGAGCCAAAACAGCGAGTTCGGGCGAAGGAGTTGTTGCTGCATTTTCTGGTCGGGATAACACGCTATTGATTGGTGAGGCAACTTATGGACAATCTACAGGCAATCAGGGGCATCAATTGGAGGATGGCGCCACGATCTATTTGACAGAGGTGGTGTTTGCGGATCGAACTGGGAAGCAATTTGGAGGCAAGATTGAACCTGACGTTGCCGTATCCGAAGGGCTTGAGAAGATGATCGACATAGCGATGGAATGGATATTGGAGAGAGCCTGAGTGGGCTAGTTATATCAAGTATAGATAATTACTTTAACTGAGATTGTTCCCTAATCCCCGTCTTAGGCGATTACCCCAAAGAAAGATAAAATATTAAAAAAGATATTGAGACTAATATGACGGCAAGTAAAGATTCTCATCAAAAGTCAAAAACCAAACTGTCAAACCAAAACCCTCTAGCAGATATTGCGGGTAAGTTTGGTGGTAAATTTTGGTTAGAGACACAGTCAGAAATAGAACGTTCTCGATCTATAGATCGAGAAGAAACAGAACGACTTTTGAATACATCTTCTGACCAGGAAAATTAATGTATCTACTCGATACTAGTATTGTTAGTAACTTTTTGTCTGAACGGCGTTTCTATCCTCAACTAACAGCTAAGATTTTGAGTCAACCGCCAGAATTGATTTTTACTAGCATTATTACAGTCGAAGAAATTTTACAAGGTGCTTTGGCTTCAGTACAAAAGACAAAAAGAAAGCCAGAGATCGCAGTTGCTTACCAGTATTTTGAGGAATTATTTTCGGCACTAAATCAGTTCCAAATTTTGTCTTATACTCCAGAATCCGAACTTATTTATCAATCCCTGACAGCCAAAATTAAAAGAATTGGTACATAAGATTGTCGGATTGCTGCGATCGCCAAAGCTAATAAATTGACTGTTGTTACAGTTAATGTGAATGATTTTGTGGGTATTGGTTTGGTTGATGTAGAAGATTGGACAAAGTAATGCTAGTTAAATTCTTCATCTTATTTATCCTTTAAGATAAACTTCGTTATTAGTTAAGATTGGGGTTAGGGGATAGGTGTTAGTTTGACATCCTCTCCGCCCTAGAAGGACGGAAATTCCTGAGCCTCACGATTCAAGTTTCTGTTTCAACCGCACTTATCTAGACACAACTTTACAGCTATGTCCCCGACAGAGGTACGTCCACAGACCTTTAACTCATTTCAGAGTCCCGATCCCCACAGCCCATGGGTACGGAGTCAAACAAGACTTAATACTTGTTGCTTGGACATTTTACAAGTGCCAGCTTTTCGGCACTTAACCCTATATATCCAGTTTTCAAGGTGCATCGTACCTACTGCTTGGTTTTCGCTTTTTGGTACAAAAGTATTGTCTCACAATCTACCAATCTTGTTTGTGAAGATTTGATATTTAAAATGTAAAGCCGTGCTGGAAGCACGAGGTTTCGGACCCAATTTTTCGATGATCATTCCAACAGTTGCTAACAAAATTACCAATTAAGACTAATGAATTACTGTTTTGAACAAATTCGTTTTCAGGTAGAAAATTACACTCAGGAAGGTAACAAAGAAGCAATTATTGATTTGCTGACAACTTATTTAAAATCTGATTTAAAAGATGAAAAAAGAATTTGGAGTTGGTGGCATTTAGTAGACAATTTGGCTATGTTATGTCTTTGTAATGAGGCTGTTGCACAACAAGAAGTTTACCTTCAGTGGGCGATGTCTTCTAATCTTGCTGCTCGGGATATTTTGGGAGTAATGAACGATGGAACTCAAGCACTGTGTTGGTTGCAAATAAATCGTCTTGATGACTGGATTGATATTTTCAATCAATTAACTAACAATATTAAACCCAATCGAGAGAATAGATTAGCCTACTTTTATTATTTAAGAACAGCAGCAAGAATTTTTAGCACTGCAACTAGATATGAATTGGCAGAAGATGCGATCGCTAAACTGAAAAAATTGATATTGTCAGATGTCAATTGGGAGCAAAAAACCTGGATAGAAATTGAGATAGTAGCAGTGGAGTTAAACTTATTAGAAGCTAAACGTGACATTAATCAGGCACTTGTAGTAGCTACAAAAGTTAAAGAACAAATAGAAACAATTGAGAGATTACAATTAGCAAATCCTCAAAAAATTTCAACTCTTTGGCATAATAATGCAGCACCACTGTTTCGTCTTGGACTTTATTCTGAAGCAGAATTAATGTTTCGTCGAGCGATCGCTTTAAATTCTCAAAATTGGTGTGCTTTAGCTTTTCTTGCAGTTTGTTTAACTAAAATAGGCAAAAAGCGAGAAGAATCGGCTAAATTACTAGCGAAAGCAGCATTTATAACTAATCACAGTGAT
>JBDKJC010000408.1:0-4403 GCA_039796815.1 Cyanobacteriota bacterium
TGAATTTCTTGTTTGAGGTTTACAGTCACTCCCATCGAACCAAATCCCTGAACATTAGAATGTCCGCGAATTGGCATAGTTCCCGCTCCTGGTTTGCCCACATTTCCCGTTAATAAGGCGGTATTGGCAATACTGAAAATATTATCGACACCATTTTCCTGTTGAGTCACTCCCATCGCCCAGGCAAATACTACCGCTGAAGATGTACCAATTATTTGGGCTGCGATCGCGATTTCGGCTTGAGAAATACCACAGGTAGAGGTGATAGTATCCCAAGTAGTAGTTTGAGCTTGTTGGACGATCTTTTCCCAATTTTCGCTGTAGTTTTGGAGAAATTCAAATTTGACTAAATTTTGTTCAATTAGGGATTTTTGAATACCCACAAATAAAGCTACGTCACTACCAGGAATTGGTTGTAGGTACAAAGAAGAGATTGGTGAACCGCCAGTCAGCATAGATCGAATCGGGAAGGCTGGGGAGGCAAATTTAACCAAACCAACTTCAATTGTAGGATTAATGATAATCACTTTCCCCCCGCGATCGCGCAGTTTAATCAACTCGTTCAATAATCGAGGATGGTTAGCTGGTGCGTTAGAACCAATTAAAACGAGGCAATCTGCTTCTTTTAGGCTAGCTAAACTGACCATTGATGTTCCAGAGCCAAACATCTGTTTTAACCCCACTGTCGAGGCTGCATGACACAGATCGGAACAATCTGCCAGATTATTGGAACCGAGCGCTCGCATCATTAGCTGGAGTAAAAATGCCGCTTCGTTCGATGACCTACCAGAACTATAGGATGCAATTCTTTGAGCTGGTTTTTTAAATGCTTGTTCGGCAATGTCATATACTTCGTTCCAGGAAATTTTGGCATAGCGATTACTTCCAGCACGTAAAATTAAGGGATGAGTTAATCTACCCAAATTATTGGCTGCTTGAGAAGTTAATTCCTGAAGCTCTTCAAGGGTGTATTGTTCGTCAAAATCAGTTGCTGGCTGTAGTTCTGAGGCGATCGCTTCGACACTTTTGGCACAACGTTGTAATACTTCGCCCTCTTCGTTAACAAAACTTCCTTTTTGCCCACCTGTTCCCCAAGCACAAGAAAGGCAGGCGCTTTTGTGGAGCAATTTTTGCCAAATTTTCACGCCATCTGGGGAAACGGTTTTTTCTGCCCAATAGCGAATTACGGGCATACCACCGCCTACATTTGGTGTTTCGTCAAGGGTCATGACATCACCTCAAGCTAGTTGATTGCTTAAACTATTTTCCAACTCATGGCTTTGGAGCTGAAAATAAGTTTTATTCTTAACTTTAGCTAACTTTTTCCCCAGGCGAATTGCTCACAGATTTGGGAAACGAAATTCCACAACCACAAGTTTTTTTGTTTTGCGGATTGTGAAAGCGAAAACCTCCTCCCATCAAGTCTTCTGCATAGTCCAGTTTTAAAAATTCTACATATTTCCAAGACTGGGTATCGACCACTAAACTGATGCTGTCAACTTCTATTAAGCGATCGCTTTGGTCAGTTGAAGAGCGATTTATTTCAGCTGGAGATTCAAATTGCAAATCGTAAAAAAAATCCAGACACCCCCCTGACTTAACAATGAGTCTAAGGTAAGCATCTGGTATTTTTCGGTTAAGCTTAATGCGCTTAATTTCTGCTACTGCTGCGGGACTAATATTAACCATAAAAAAGCCTGCTTTAACTAACTTGTATCTTTAAGTTATGCTACAGCAAAATCTTTTTATTGCGCTCCGTTAGGGTACCCTAAAGGACTAGCTGATGCGTTAGCTAACCCTTTAGGGTCGCGTCGCGCGGAGCGTAATCGCTTATACTTAATTAAGCTGGTGTTATACAGGCTGGTTAGCAAAAATCATCAATTAATCTGGCACTATCTAGCAAAAAAACTGACTATTGGCGAGCATAATCGTCGCTAAAGCGAATAATATCGTCTTCTCCCAAATATTGACCATTTTGCACTTCAATTAGGACTAAATTAATTACCCCAGGATTTTCCAGTCTATGGGTGGTACATTGAGGAACATAAGTAGATTGATTACTGCCTAGGATCATTTCTCGATCGCCACAGGTAACTTTAGCTGTACCTGAAACCACAATCCAATGCTCACTGCGGTGATGGTGCATTTGCAGGCTCAGACGATGACCGGGATTTACTTCAATGCGCTTAATTTTATATCCTGTTCCTTCTTCCAAGGTAGTAAAAGAACCCCAAGGGCGAATTTCCGTAGCAGCAACTCCTGAAGGAGCAGTGGGCATCAGTTTTGTTTCAGTTAGATCGCTGAGGTCAGAAATTGATTTGGTTTTTGTGGATTGAGACATAATTGCTTAACTTAGTAACGACGAATATGATGTGAACTTAATTTAATTTATATCTGTAGTTTGCTCTTGTCATGCTGAAGAAGAGTTAACTTATCCAAAAGATAACAAACAATTGTCGAAAAATTGAAGATTAAGCTGTAACGACTGAGGAATCTACATCTAATCTTCATATATCAAAGCTTGAACACACCAAAAATGAAAACTGACTTAAAGTTTGCTTAAAGTTACTTTTGCTCATCCAAGATACCTGATGTACAAATGTCAATACAAGATAGGGGCGTTTTGGGAAACCCGCTTAATTATTTATTAATTATTTTGTCGAAACTGTAATAGATCAAGCTTTTTATTGGATGTTAGTTCCGCTACAATAATATGCTATGAAATCAAGACGTAGGTTTTCAGCATTTATACAGATATTAACCCTGAATATTGATTAGATTGCTTGTCAGATAATCATTTGAAATTTTTGTATATTTACTTTCTATAAATCTAGCTAATATCTTAAGATTAGCTAGCCGTCTCGATTCCACGTTTAGTACCTTTTGGTGAGCGTTATTCTGTAGTTTACTTTGAGCGCAAGCACCGCAGAAAAATCTCTAAAAGGTTGTCGGTATAAAAATATACCGACATTTTGTAGCCCTCATCAATAGTCTGGAGATTCAGTCTATCTAAATATAATGGCGAGCCAAAAGTTATTTAAAAGTCTTTAATTTACTTGAGAAAAATAAAATTTTAAATAGCACCCATTCGGCAAAAGGTTATCTCTAACAATTTATTACATCTGTATGAGCGAACAAGAAATGAAATTTATAAATAACAGTACTAATATAGTTTCTCAGCAAGATTTATCGACTAGATCGACTAAGCCATTTCCAGGTCAACGATGGCTAGTAGAAGAAAGAGACGCTTGTGGAGTAGGTTTTATTGCCTATCAAGATGGTCGCCAGAGTAACAAAATTGTTAGACAGGCTTTAAAAGCGCTGGGCTGTATGGAACATCGTGGAGGGTGTAGTGCCGATCGCGATTCGGGAGATGGTGCGGGTATTATGACCGCTCTACCTGAAAAGATTTTTGCTGACTGGTTTGCTCAAAATAATATCCCTCAGCCTGAAGCAGAAGCTTGGGGAGTGGGGATGGTATTTCTACCGCAAGCGGTTGAGAAAATTGTGGAATTAAAGCAATATATTGAGCAGTTAGTAGTGGCTGAAGGTCTACAGATCTTAGGCTGGCGAGAAGTTCCTGTGCGTCCTGAAGTATTAGGGTCGCAGGCTAGAGATAACCAACCTCACATTGAGCAAATTGTAGTTAGTTCAGCGGATGGATTAGTCGCAGATGATTTAGAGCGTAAATTATATATTGCGCGATCGCGGATTGGCAAAAAACTCGCTGATGATTTTTATATTTGCTCTTTTTCCTGTCGTACTGTTATCTACAAAGGTATGGTGCGAGCGGTTGTTTTGGGTGATTTTTATCAGGATCTAGCTAATCCAGATTATGAAAGCACTTTTGCAGTCTATCATCGCCGTTTTAGCACCAACACCATGCCCAAATGGCCCTTTGCACAACCAATGAGGATCTTGGGTCATAACGGTGAAATTAATACTCTGTTGGGCAATATTAACTGGATGTCCAACCGAGAAAAAGAATTAGTAGCTGATAGCGGGATAACTTTACCAGGCTGGACTCAGGATGAGATTGAAGGGTTAACGCCAATTGTCAATAATGATAATAGTGATTCCTATAACTTAGACAGCGCGATGGAATTACTGGTGCGGACAGGTCGGAGTGTGACCGAAGCAGCCATGATTCTAGTGCCAGAAGCTTACCAAAATCAGCCTTCACTGGAAAAGTATCCAGAGATTGTAGATTTTTATGAATATCATAGCGGACAGCAAGAAGCTTGGGATGGACCAGCCCTTTTAGTCTTTAGCGATGGCAAAACTGTGGGAGCAACCTTGGATCGTAATGGTTTGCGCCCTGCTCGTTATACGATTACTAAGGACGGTTATGTGGTGGTAGGTTCAGAAACAGGAGTAGTAGATATTCCTGATGAGGAAATAGT
>JBDKJC010000409.1:0-4397 GCA_039796815.1 Cyanobacteriota bacterium
AATTACGGCTGTGCCTCTTTGGGCATCTGGAATGTAGAAAGTTGGACTATTAGAATTCTTAACTGGAACCTTCCAATGTTTTTTACGCCATTCTTGTTTTAGTTTTTTCTTAACTTTGGGATCTACGTTTATGTATAGCGAGACAGTGTTGCGACTTGGTTTATCAATCTGTCGATCGGCTATTTTTTTGGCACGGGCGAGTTCTGCCTTACCTCCCCAAGAAGAGTTAGCCAATTTATCCTTGCCTTTACTCTCTCCTAGACTCAACAACCATAGAAAAACTAAGGCTCCTAGAATTGTTAAGGTCGTAGGAGCGAAGATAAAGTCTTTCGTTTTTTGGTCTAAGACAGGGATTTTGGGGATTTCAATAATTTCGTTAAATTTCATGGCTCATCCTCTGAGGGTTTTTTTGGTAATTGAGATAGAGGAGAGAGGCTATTTATTAAATGCCTAGATAAATGAAATCTCGGACTTGATAGGTATAAAACGGAACCTCGAATACATTGTATGGTGTACAATGCTCCGTCCCGAAGAAATCAGTAAAGCAGAAGCGAAAACTTAAAGACATCTCAGTAGAATCAGTAAGCTCATCATTGTTGCGTAGCACCATTTTAAAAGGAGCTTTGGCAAAAGGAGTTCTGCCAGTCGGCTCTTTGCCGCCGCCATAATTTTTGAGGAGGTTTTTACCACCACTGACTTTTTGGGAGTCACCCGACACCCAACGCAACCCATCACCTAAAAGCCCGTTGACTTCTATATGAGAGCAACCATTTCCCAGATCATTTCCTGAACTACAGTCTTTTGGTACGAGCAAGTCTGCACCACCACCGCTAATAGTTTTAATGGTATATTTTTCCGCATCGCTAAAGACAAGATCGACTGTACCAATCGCTTGAGGTAAGGGCGGTAAAGAGGGAAATTGACTCAGGGGTAAAGATTTGGCATTTGGTATTTCCGATAGACTTTCGTTTTTATAGCCTTTGAATCTTTCAATGGCAGTTTTTTCAACTCCAGGTAAATCTGCTGCGAAGAATTTGGACAGATCGTAGTCGGATAGTTGTAGATCTCCTAGTTCCAAGAGAGAACTAGTAAAACTTCCTGCTAAATCGCCAATTTTATCTTTTACTAGGCTTGAGATTGCTTCAATCGCTTTATTTTTAGCCTGGTCTAGATAATCTGAAACGATATCATCAACTCGATCTATATAATTGTCCAACACTGCATCTAGACCAGTTAACTCTCCTAGATTTATCCCGCCGACTTCAAGTTTGCCGATAACATTATCCTTGTAAGCAGCTAACTCTTTGCCAATTTTGGTGTCTAGATCGGTTTGATATTGATTAAGCCGATTTTGAATAAACGTGTTCACTTGGATTTGGTCAAGACCCAAATTCGACTTGAAAAAATCTTGTATTTCAGCTTGAACCGCTGCTTGAGCCTCAGCTTGGAATTGTTCTAATTGAGCTTCATATTGAGCTTTAGCTCCAGCGATCGCATCTTGAGCAGCAGTAGCAATTTGTGATTCTTCCGCTTTCACATAGTTATTCAGACTACTGCTCAGATCATCTAGAATGATTTCCTGCTGCTGGTTTAGGTCTAGTTGATATTTATCTAGTTGAGCTTGAACTTGTAGTTCTACTTCTTGAAAAGAAGCTTTTTTACTTAGCAAGTTTAGAGTAGTGGAGTTGTTATTAAGAATTTGGTCAACGGTCAGATCGTTATATTGGTTGTTAAAGATTTTTCTTAAGACTGGGACATTACCAATTCTTTTCGATCCTAGCCCTGGCATAGCCACGGTTAATTCTTTGAGAGTCATGCCTTCTAAATAGCCAATTTGGTCTAGAGGCAGTTCATTAGCTTTTAGCTGTAGCCCTTGTCTTTCGGCTATTTGAGTCAATGATAATTTTTGCAATCCGTAAACTTGGATATCTCCGAGCTTTAGAACATCGGCGGGACTAGCTCCTGCTGCCCAGGAGCGCGAAGGATCGTAACCAATTAGTCTGATTAATTCAGGCTCCGCATCAAAAGAACCCTCGCGAGTGATGGGTCGCAAATCATCAAAGCTAGTGTTTTCGGGGTCATATTTGATTTGACCATCCCCTGACGGCAGAGGAATAAAGGCGACTGCTCTTTGATTCATTAGCCCTGTAGCCACCAGAGCAATTAAAAGAGTTGTTAGGTATTTGTTCATTAGGCGGATGGCATCCAACTATGCAATAAGATAGCGATGGTCAAAGCGGTTCCAGCCCAATAAAAAATAGCAATTCTTTGTTTGAGTTTAAAAACATTAATTTGCATAATTTAAAATCTCTCGAATAGTACTGTCTGACAGGTTAGCTAGCTGAAGGGCGTTTGCTTCTTTAGTTCCCATTTCTAGTAGAGAAGCAAATTTAAGCAATTTTAACCGCATCTTCAGATCTACTCGATCTGCAATTTCTGGCTTGGCTAAAGTAGCGCGAATTTTGGTAGCTATTTCAGTAGGAGCTACATTAGTGGGATTAATTGTGGGACTAGCAGCAGTTGTAGTAGGCTGTACGCCGATTGGGATAAAGTTTTTGCTAGTACTGTTTCCCTTGATTACAGTGTAAAAATGAATCTTGACTTCCCCTGTTTGTTGATTTTTGGTGATGATTTGCAAAGAGGTGCTGCCATTATTTTGAATATGCTCCAAAACAAGGTCTTTGATTCTATTCAGGTGTAATAGCTGTTGACCGCATTCTTCTGCATCACACGGTTGGAAATCATGCACCATAAAACTGGGGTTATCCAAAATCACCTTCTGAATTGTTTCTTCAGTATTGAGGAAGCTAAAGGTAATGCCGTTACCATGAGCTATATAAAGTCGGGTGGATTGATGATTAATAGATTGGGTTGTCTGGGCAAAAGTTGGCTGGGCTAGTGCGGGAATGCTTAATAGGGCAGCAGCAAGTAGATATTTATGCATGGTTATTTCTAGTTAGAGACTTAGTTCAGAGTTGATAAAAATCATTACTTGAGAGTTTTCTTTAAGCTCCCAATATTGAGTTAACGGCGCTTCAGAATTGCGCCGCTGTAGATCTTGAGATTGCCCTTCTAAGAGTTCTTGTGCTGCACCCGCACCAATTGAACTCACAAGATTATCGGTGCTATAGCTGCTGCTTTGACTTGAGCCAGTAGTAGTGAAGATGCTTGTGGAACTTTCAGGTCGATCTAGAACTCGGCTGGCTGCTTTTGTCGCTCCTAACGCGAGATTCAAGATGTTGGCACTGCCCGATCCATTTTTTTTGTTGACGAAATTAGCAATCAAGGGTTGTCCTTTATTGCCCCTTAAAGCGATCGCATTTTCTGGCAGAGCAACACTTTTTTTTCCAATATTGAGAGCGATCGCTTTACCTTTGACGATTCCGCCTTCGTTAAGTCCTGAGACTTCATAGGAAAGCTCACTTCCTTGGGGAACAATTAACCTGCCTTGGCTATCTTTTAATCCCTCCGAGAGGACAATGGAGATAACTTGGGTTTGGTTATCTTCCATTAGCCAATAAAAAGGAGCATTGACTGTGCCTTTGATTTTTTGTCCCGCAGCTACCTTAAGGGAGCTTTTTGGTTGAGTGGCTACTGGGCTAGGATTTCTCAATAAGTTGACAAATTGAACTTCCCCTTGCGAATCTGATGTTGTATAACTAACTTGCTTGATTCTAGAGGAAGCAATTTCTTTTGATTTTTGGCTAGTTATAGATCCTGTGCTGTTCATACGACTTAACTCTTGCCACGTATCAAAACTGTCATATCTAATAGGTACAGGAGCAGGTATAATTCTGGCGACTGGATTAGTCCGAGCAAAAGTAGGGACACTTCTTGGCGTGGGAATAAAAGCAGAGGCTATTGAACTGGGAGCAGCGGGTCTTGGTATTGGCTGAGGAATTGGGGCTGGTTGACTAGGAGCTTTTGCTTCTGGCAATTCTTCAGAATTTGCAGCAACTCCTTCTTCTGATAGTTCGGGAAGTTGGTCTATCGCTTTTAGGTCTTGTTCTTGCTTGTAAAGAAAAAGTCTAGTAGTAGCTTCGGCATCTGTTACTTCTTCTTCTGGAGTTTCTAATTCTGAGATTTTCTCGTCAACGGGCGCTACAACTTTGGCTGTTTCTTTAGCACCACCGAAGCCAAAAGCCGAGCCAAAAAAGGAAACAGCTACAGCGATTACAAAACCTACCCCTCCCGCAACAAAAATCATGCGGTTTAGACCATTTGTAGCAAAGGA
This sequence comes from Cyanobacteriota bacterium, assembly GCA_039796815.1. GTDB lineage: Bacteria > Cyanobacteriota > Cyanobacteriia > Cyanobacteriales > Xenococcaceae > Waterburya. Next base: position 4,235 of record JBDKJC010000409.1, read on the forward strand.
GTTCTTATTTTTCTCGGTGTACGAGATATTATTTTCAGCTTCAGCTTCTTGGACTAAATCTAGGTTGCTAGGTGCTGTTTTAGTTTTGGTTTTTGCCGCAGGATTATCGGTTAATCCCATTGCTATAGCTAACGAATCTTCATTCAGATCGATGTTATTCATA
>JBDKJC010000410.1:0-4391 GCA_039796815.1 Cyanobacteriota bacterium
AGTTGCCCGAATCCGTCCGCTCTGATATTGCTCTAAATAACGATATTCAAAACAGGGATCCTTGATTACATTGCCTAAAATTGAAGCTAAAGCAGGAGCAGTAGCTTCGGCGACAATTTTTCCCATATATCCCTCCTGCAATCCATAGATCACAACGCGATCGCAATTAATCATTGCTTTTGCTTGCAACACCCCAAACTGTAAAGCTTCCTGACTATTTACGGCTTGATGAATTTGTTGAGTTGCGGCGGTAATTAGCTGTCTTGCTTGCTTGGCGTTTTCTACCTGCGACTCTAAAGCCGAATAATACTCATGTTTAGCAAGTTCTTTAATTAGCCAACTAGACACCTGAAGAACAAACTCAACCTCCGACTGTTGCCACTCTCTGCTTCTCGAACATTGATGCATGACCAGCAATCCATATAAGGAGTTATCCTGACGGACAATTGGCACCACCAAATTCGATTTAACCTCAATTTTTTCGAGGTTTTCAATGTGACAGGGATTGATTCCTGATTTATGGATATCACTGATTGCCCGCACTCGACCTTTACTATACTTTTCAATATAGCCAGCCTCAAAGCAAGGATCTTTAATAGTCCTACCCAAAATTTGCGTATAGCCAGGAGTCACAGCTTCGGCTACAATTTCACAGTAGGAATTTGCTTGCAGACTATAGACAACTGCGCGATCGCATCTAAGAGCTTGACGAACAATGGTCACTCCCGCTTGTAGAATATCTATTTCGGTCTGAACATCACGTAAATTGCCAAACAGTTCGGTCAAAACTGTTTTGGCTACCGAACCATTTGCCGATATTTCCGTCAATGATAGCGATGGTTGAATAGTCATTATAGATTATTAATATTATTGATATTGTTAAATGTTTTTTCTGCCCTAGTGAGCAAAACACTTGAACTAGTTATTAAGGGAGTGGCACTGCTCAAGAGTAGAGATATATTTGTTACTATTATATTTATGTGTTACTACTGAAAATCTTAACTTATTTGAGTCAAAAAATCTTCTGTACAGTTAAAGCAAAATCAGCTCAAAATAAGTATAAAACGCTCATATCTAGCTATTGAATCAAAATTGAGCCATTTAGATTAGATCGAAGTTTTCATAAATTAATTGGCAATTATTGTGCTATCAAAAAATGAGTTAAATGCTCAAAATAGCTCAATAGATCAAACATTCTCAGCTATAGTAACTGTGTAAAAACGCTTTTTTAATCCCAAGTATCAGTAACTTTGTTTTTTTAGTGATAGTCGATCTACTCATTAAAATCTACTGTTAATGACAATTTGGCAGCAAAATATTTAAGCAGTTTACTAAACTGCCAGGGAGCTTCAAAATGAACATTGTGTCCAGTGCTATCGATCTTGTATAAACTAGCCTGCTGACAAGAATTAGCCATCATTTGATTAATTCTAATAAATTTGGCATCTAACTCGCCCACAATCAGTAGCAGGGGAATCTGTATCTCTGGAAGGCTTTTCCAGAGTGAAGGCTGTGTCCCCAACCCAATCGAGCGTAAGGACTTGGCTAGCTGATGGGGATCGTTACATAATCTTCTGGCGATCGCTTCGGGGTAATTGGGATGCTTTACTAAGGATGCAAATAAGGGGTTACTATACCACTGTTGGATAAAATCAGCGAAATCTAATGACTCTAGTTGCTCTGCTAGCTTTAAATCTTTTGCTATACGGCGATCTCGCTCTAACTGACTGGCTAATCCTGGGGAAGCAGATTCTAAGATTACTCCTTGAAAGTACTGAGGAAAATGAATCGCTAGATAAAGAGCAATTCTGCCTCCCATCGAATAGCCCACTAGAATACATTGCTTGATGTTTAACTCGATTAGTAAGTTAATTAGTGCTTGAGCAACATTGGGCATTTGATAATCGCTATCCTTCTGTACTGTAGTTTGACCATGACCAGGTAAATCTACAGCTAGACAACAAAACTTTGACAGGTTACCGATCACCTGCTCAAAATCATGGCAGTCGCCCATAAAACCGTGCAGAAATAAAAGAGTTGGCTGATGGCGATCGCCCCTAAGACTATAGTTGAATTGATAGTTATTAATTATTTAATTATTTAATTAGACTTCTTACGTGAGGTCAGGGTAAGGGGTAAGGGGAAAAGCCATAAAGGATTCGCTTCGCATCACGCACCGCCCCGTCGGAGGTTTTCCCCATTCGAGGACAAGCCTCCAACATAGAGACGCAGCAAGAAGGAATGATATTTTACTCTTACGCTATTAAAATTGATTTGAATTTTATTTATGCAAGAGATGCCATGAACTGTCGTTCACAACCCAGTAATGAAAATAGCTTTATTCTGCCTCCTATTTTCAAGACAGGTCTAATTAAAAGCTGATAGCTGATAGCTGATAGCTGATAGCTGATAGCTAATTAATGATGATGATGGTGATGAGTAGCTTGGCTTTTAGCTAGCTGAGGATTTACTGTATTACCTGATTCCCCTAATAAAGCTTCAATCTGAGGATTTGCCCACTCCGCTGCCATGTGCATAAATTCAGGATGGCTATTGACGCAGGGCATCTGAATAAAAGTAACGTCAGTATGCTTGTGCTGGAGGCTATGGATAATATGATCCACATCTAGTAGAGTTTCGTGGTTTTCAGTGGCGAAACCAATGGGCATCATCACAATTGAAGTTGCTCCTAACCCGATCAGATTTTGAGCAGCCAGCTTGGCGTTTGGCTGTGTCCACTCAATTAGAGGTGTGTCGTGATTAAGCCAGCCGACAGAAATAAGCGGATATTTATCAATTAGTTTGGCTCTCACTAATTCATACATAGCTTGGCTTTCATCAATCCCCGAAGTGAATCCTTTGGCTTTATGGGGACAACCATGATTCATTAAAATGATGCCAATTTGTGAAGCTAAATGCCCTTGAGCTAATTCTGCCTCAATCTTTTCTTCCACCATCTGCGCCATTAAATTAATATACTCTGGCTTATTGAAGAAGGAAGGAATATAACGAGAACTTTTTAACCAATGACTATCTCCATCTGCTTGCTGTGCTAAGGCTTTATTTACTTGTTCGACAGCAATACCGCTAGTGAAAATAGAATCGACTACTAGCAAAGGATAAATTAGAATCTTTTCAAAACCTTGCTCTTTAATTTCAGCTAATACCTGTTCAGGTAAATGAGGCGCACAGAAGTTAAATGCTTTAAAGACTGTTACTTGTTCACCCCAGGTTTTTTTAAGTTCTTTTTCAATACCTGCTCTTTGCTCTTCAAAGATAGCGTTGTGGGGGGAAATAAAATTATTGTGCTGATGACTCCATTCGTGGAGGTCAAAAATTGCTAATAATTTGGCGATCGCTGGATAAATCCAGGTTGGTACGGGGGCGAATTTAGCCGTCAAAAGATTGAGCGCCTGTTCGTTATAGTTGGCAAAGTCTGCATAACTTTCTACCTCGCCATAGCCCATTAATAATACGGCTACTCGATTGTTTTGGTTATGTTCAGATTCATGATGATGATGATGTTCATGAACTGTCGAAGATGATTGATGAGGGATTGTAACCACTTGCTACTTCCTTTGATAAATTGAATTAAGTTGTGAATCGGATTCAGAAGAGATATATGCCGTATTTTGCCGAGATAAACTAAAATCCAAGTCCCATTGTTGATTAAGCTAGCACATTTTACCTAAATGCCCCCCTAGGGGATTAGAAAAGTTAAGATTTAGCAGCATAAATTAAACTTTGAATTTATTTTAGAATTTACTTTAATTGTGTAGTGATGACATCAGAAATAGAGTTACCAGCGATCGCTCATAGTCCATCATCTCCAAGATCTTGTAGCAAAGTAGTAGTTTGTCGCGGGCGTAGTTGTCGTAAATATCAGGCGCAGACTGTATGGCATAATTTTGCCCAAAATTTACCCCCTGGTATTGAACTGATCTCTGTTCCTTGTCTAGGACAGTGTGGGAATGGTTCAATGGTTGTTATAGAACCAGATCGAGTTTGGTACTGGCAAGTTCGCCCCGATGAAGTTGACATCATAATTAAGCAACACCTGATCGGTAAATCTCCTGTTCAGGCGATGTTATATCCCAAATTTCATCAATAATTTAGCTCGATTTGCCAGACTTAGAAGATAATTAAAAATAGTATTGATTTAAAATTATTAGTAATAATCAAACTAATATTTGGCTGTTATTTTTAATTTTTTTGCAGCAAATATACTATACAATTGACTAAATAAACAAAGATAAAATTAATAAACATACAACATTTATAAATATGCCTGATATTGTTGATATTGCTGTAAATACAGAAGGATTTAGTACATTAGTTGCTGCCGTAACAGCAGCCAACTTAGTTGAAACTTTGAAAACTCCTGGTCCTTT
>JBDKJC010000411.1:0-4382 GCA_039796815.1 Cyanobacteriota bacterium
AGGCAAAGCTTGGCAATCTCTCCCATGTTCAGAGATTGCATTTTGTTTTGCGTATTTAGCTTTTGGTATGACTGAAGAATTTTCTCTAAAAAGCTGAGATTTTCTGCTAAATTGACTCCAAAGTTGTGGGGATGCCACCATAGATGATATACCAGTCCATGATTAGCAGCATACTCTAACCCTGAAGTAATGCGACGTAGACGTAAACCATCTATATATTTAAGCTTGGGGGAATAGGGACGCAAAAAACGGCTAGCAGGAATATCGATCGGATAGGTAGAGCGCAAATCTGACCAAGACTGGCAATTTTGACCAGTCAAATTAATATAGGCATCAAGCAGGCGCAAAATTCGCTTACGAGGTCGATCGCCGTCTCCAGCTTCATCATGATAAATAGAGCTAGTTTCGTTGCCTCGATAACAATTGATACCGCAGTCTGTAATTGCTGATAAATAGGCTTGATTATATTGATTGCGCGGAAATACTAAGCTAGTTGTGCTTAAGTTGGCTTTTTCGGCTGTGGCGATCGCTGCATGAAGATCGGCTTTAAATTGTGACTGGGTTTGCCCTGTTTCTAAGCAATAATAGTGAGAAAAAGTATGTGTACCAATTTCTTGTCCTGCATATTGTTTGATTAACTCAATTAGATCTGGACAAAAATGTAAATGTAGCTGTTGATTGTCTTCTTTTTTTAAGGTATTGATGTATTGATAAGGATCGAGTTGTGTCTGCTCATAACTTGGTAGTTGCGGTGGGATATTGTTTTGTAATTGTTCGATATCAGCGTAATAAAGAAACCCAACAGTAGCCCAAGTGGCGTGAATTTTGTATTTTTTAAATAGTTCTAAAATAGCAGGTATAGCTTGACGAACTCCTACTAAATGCTTGTGATAATTATCAATAGAAATAATGTCTCGCATTCCCCAATAAAGCTCTAGGTCAAGAGAAATAACTAGAGTTCCTTGAGATAAAATATTCATATTTAAATTTAAAATATATGATAATAAATATTATTTAAAATTGCCTATATATTATTTTTTTAACAGTATTTTAGATATATAAATTTAAAATAAGTGTTTAGCAAAAATTACTTTTTCAAATACTTATTAAAGTAATAAATTTTGTTTTTTAAATTAATACATAGCAATACATTCTGTAAAACTTAGAGCTTTGCACAATAAATTTATAATATTAGATACATAAATAAGTTTTAATCAGAAAATAATATCACAATTTAACCCAATAATATAGAGTTTAAAATGCGTGATTAAATAATTAATTCAATTAATTACAGAAGCTCTGATTTTCAGTAAACACTAATAAATAAAAAGCTGATAGCTGATAGCTAGGGCGAAGCCCTTTATTGACGGTTAAAAATAATCCATTCGCCTGAAACTTCGGCGATCGCACCTCCTGGAAGAGTAGAAGTACGACTTTTATTAGGAGCGGAGATTAAATTAACCACTGCTTCAATTTGAGCAAAATTCGGTTGTCGAGACAGGACAGTAAGTAAGAATTGACGGATAGCTCGACGTTGAATAGCTAAGGGTGCTGGCTGTAGAGATATGCGATTGAGGCGATTATCATTAGCTGCTGATTGAAGTAGTTGATGGGCGACATTTTCCAAATATGCCAAATCGGCTCTTAAAATCTCTGCGGTTTGTGCCAAAGAGTTCTCGACTTGAGGATTAAAATGCTGTTGTAGATAGGGAATTAGATGCTTACGAATTCGATTACGAGCATAGCGATCGCTATGATTAACAGCATCAAACCAGACGGGTAAATCAAACTGAACACAAAACTCTCGGGTTTCTTGACGATCTATTTCTAAAATAGGACGAATCAAAGAAATTTCTGGAGTCAACGAGCGATGCCAAGTTAAAGCAGCTAAACCATCTGCCCCAGAACCGCGAATTAAGTTGTAAAGTAGAGTTTCGGCGCGATCGCTTTTAGTATGTCCTGTGACAATGTATTCAAATTCTTGTGTCTGGGCAATTTTGAGCAAAGCTTGATAACGCCATTTTCTAGCTGCTGCTTCAGTTTCTGGGAGATTGTTGGCAACTTGAAGATAGAAAGGTAATTCCCAGCTTTGCGCCACCTGACTGACTCTCTCTGCTATACCAACATCTGTTGACCACTGATGATCGCAATGAGCGATCGCCAATTGCCAATGCCACTTAGAACGCAGATCCAAGAGTAATTTGCCTAGACACAGGGAATCTTGTCCTCCAGACACGGCAAGTAGAATTTTGGCTCTTTGGGGTAAAAGCGATCGCCCAATTAAGGTTTTATGTAATTTCGTATGGAGGGTTGTCCAATGAATCAGAGGCATACAGCAGGTAAGATTTAAAAGTTATGGTGATTATCTTAAGTAATTTTCCGATATATCAAGTTATTTGGTGTTAGTTATAGCAGCTTGACACTGGCATAAAGATTGAGTGAAGGAATTTACATCAAAAAGAACCATAGGTAATTATGTATGTGTGGTTGCTAGTCAGAAAAAATACGGAGAAGATTCTCCACTACTGGTAATGCTATTATTTTGTAACTTTTTAGATTATTTTTTAAGATGATTCGTGTTTTATTAGTTGACGATCAAAAAATGGTCAGAGAAACCTTGAAAGTTTCGCTGGAAATGGAAACTGATATCGAAATTGTCGGTACGGCTAATAATGGCATTGCCGCGATCAAACAAGTGGAGATACTTCATCCTGACATTGTGATCATGAATATGGAAATGCCAGGTTTAGATGGGGCTAGTGCCACAAAACAAATCACTAGTCGATTTGTGCAGACCAAAGTTTTGATGCACACTTCCTCTGACAATGATGAATACATCACAAAATCATTGGCAATGGGTGCAAAGGGCTATCTCTTAAAAAATGTTGACACTCAGGATCTGGCAGGGGTAATTCGTAATATCAATAAAGGCTATACTCAAATTTCTCCTGGACTATTAGACAAATTATTAATTACCACCGATTCAGGTGTTGTGATCAGCAAGCTAGAGAGTTCCCTTGCTGCCTATCAGTCGAGTAACAGCACCACAATATCTACTGCCTCTACTACCACACCCCAAAAATCCCTTTCTAATTTAAAACTTGTCTCTCGTCAGCAGCAAGAAGAGATTGGTAGGTTACGTCAGAGTATTGACAATAATCAAGAAGAATTACCCAAGATCAAGCAAAATCTTGCTCAATACAAAAAGTTTCTTTGGCTTATATCTTTGCTGTGGCTGATATCTCTTCCCTTACTAGCATTGTCTGTTCTACAACTCGATCGCAAAACTAATAATCTGCAAATACAGGCTAATCATCTGGAGAAAAATTTAGAAGCAACCGTTATTCCCATGGAAAGAATTGGCTTGTACGGAGAGTTTAGTCTCAATGGGATCGCTCAAAGAGTCTCTAAAGCTTATGCACAAGATTCTAGTTTGAGTCAAGTTTCTTCAGTTTATGTTGCCCAAAAAGATGATGCGATCATCTTATTTGGAACTATTGCCAATGCTACTCTTTTAAGGAAGATGGAAAATATGGCTAAAGAAGTTGATGGGGTGAAGCGAGTTTATACTAATAATGTGTCAATTGAATCTGATTTGAGAAGTAATATCCTGGGTTTAGATCGATAAATCCGCCGAGAAATTCGGAGCCAATTCAGAAAATGGTCAGAAAATTTGCCGTTCAGTAAGACAATGCAGTAACTTGTGAGTATTAATTATTTAAATTTTAGAGTAGAGACGGTGTTGTGTCTAAAAACTGGTTAATTTCTTTGATAGCTTGTGCTGGTATTTCCAGTCTGTCTTTGCCTGCAAGGGGGCAAGCCGTATTGCCTTATGTCCCTGAATTAAATTCAGAAAAACTTGAATTACAAGGATTACAACTACTGCAAGATGCGGTACAGTTAATCCGTTTCCAACAATATGACTTAGCCTTACCAAGAGCAGAATTAGCCACTCAACTCGCTCCAGCAAATTATGATGTTTGGTTTATCCTTGGCAGCCTCTATGTCCAGCAAGAAAAAATCGATCGAGGGATTAAAACCCTAGAAAAAGCTCAAACTTTAGCTCCTGAACAAGAAGGAATTTTATTTAGATTAGGTGAAGCCTATTTTCAGAAAGGAGATTATCAAACAGCACAAGAAAAGTTTGAAGCTGGATTAGAAATCAAGAATGAGTCTCCCGACGCTTTGTTTAGCTTAGGTAATACTTATCTCAAATTGGCCAAGTATGATGAGGCAATTGACGCTTATCAACAAGCTTTCAAGATGGAGGCGACTTTCTGGCCAGCGCTAAATAATGTGGGACTAGTAGAATATGAACAAGGCGATCGCAACAAGGCAATTGCTAGGTGGGAATCGGTTATTAAGGTGGATGGAAAACAGGC
>JBDKJC010000412.1:0-4376 GCA_039796815.1 Cyanobacteriota bacterium
TGGTGACTTACCACAAGAAGATTTACTCAATTATCGTGGTGCGAACTCTAGATTACCTGGACACCCAGAATTGGGTTTAACTCCTGGGATTAAGTTTAGTTCTGGTCGTTTAGGACATATGTGGCCTTACATCAATGGTATTGCCCTCGCCAATCCTGATAAAGTAGTTGTTTGTTTGGGTTCTGATGGTTCGCAACAGGAAGGAAATGACGCTGAAGCTGCGCGGTTAGCGGTGGCGCAAAACCTTAACATTAAGCTATTTATCGATGATAACGATGTGACTATTGCTGGACATCCTTCTGATTATCTACCTGGTTATGATGTAGGTAAAACTCTAACTGGTCATGGTTTAGAAGTTAATCAAGGTGACGGCGAAGATCTGGATTCTCTCTATAGCCGTATGTGTGCAGCGGTGATGGGTGATGGTCCTGTGGCTTTAATTAACAAGCGTCCAATGTGTCCTGGGATTGAAGGCATTGAAGGTACTACCCACGGACATGATGTAATTGCTGTGGATAAAGCGATCGCCTATTTAGAAAAACACAATCAAGGTGCAGCAGCGGATTTCCTGAAAAACATCAAAAAATCTAGCAACGATTACAAGTTCTTGGGAGTGAGCGATAAACTCGGTTCTAACCGTAATGTCTTTGGTGATGCGGTAGTGGCTGTCCTCGGTAAAATGAGCGATGCTGAACGCAAAGAGAAAGTGATCTTTATTGATAGTGACTTAGAAGGTTCTTGCGGTTTTAAAACCATCCACGATGCTTATCCTGATGTCTTTATCCCTTCGGGAATTATGGAACGGGGTAACCTTTCGGCTGCTGCTGGTTTTGGCATGGCAGAAGGCAAACAGGGTGTCTTTGCTACCTTTAGTGCTTTTTTAGAAATGTGTGTTTCCGAAATAACTATGGCACGTCTCAACAAGTCTAATCTTCTATGCCACTTCTCCCATGCTGGTATTGACGATATGGCAGACAACACCTGTCACTTCGGGATTAACAACATGTATGCCGACAACGGTTTAGAAGATGGTTATGAAACCCGTCTTTACTTCCCCGCTGATGCCAACCAAATGACTGCCTGTGTCAATAAAGTCTTCCACAATCCTGGAATGCGCTTTATCTTCTCCACTCGTTCCAAAGTTCCGATGATTCTCGATGATGCGGGTAACGAATACTTTGGTGGCGATTATACCTTTACTCCTGGTAAAGATGAGGTGATTCGCGAAGGTGATGCTGGCTATATTGTCAGCTTTGGCGATGCTCTTTATCGTGCTTTAGATGCGGTAGAACGTCTTAGACAAGAAGGAATTAACGTTGGTTTAATCAACAAGTCTACTCTCAATCTGATTGACGAAGAGATGATGGCAAAAATTGGTACAGCACCTTTTGTTTTAGTAGTTGAATCTTTCAACCGCCGTACAGGTTTAGGTAGCCGTTTTGGTTCGTGGTTACTCGAACGCGGTTTAACCCCTAAATATGGGTATCTTGGTGTTCATGAAGAAGGTTGTGGTGGACTTTGGGAACAGTTCTCTTATCAAGGACTCGATCCAGAAGGCATCATCAGTCATGTTAAGGGATTGATGTGATATTTAGCTGTAAGCTGTAAGCTTTAAGTAAAACATTGTTGCAAGGTGGGTCAATTACTCACCTTTTTTAGAGATATCCTTCACCAAACAGAGCTTAGTTGCTCAAGGTTCTCAAGTTTTCGTTGCGTTCGGATTACATGAACAAATTGCTGTGTGCTAATTTCTAACAAAGTTTGCTGTATTTACTTTTGGCATAGCGATCGTTAAAACTCCATCAATCAATTCAGCCCTAACGTAGTTTACTTGAATTGATTTTGGTAAGGGAACACTACAGTCAAGCTGACCGTAATGAAATTGAGAAGGAATTAATTCTTGTTCAGTTGATGACTTGTGATGGTTATTAATTCCCGAAATTGAAATTAATTTTGGCTCAGCGCTAATGTTTAGGTGTTTGATTTCAACCCCAGGAATTTCTGCTTTGAGAATTAAATCTTTTTCAGTCTCATTCAACTCAATCGCTGGACACCAAGTTTTACTAGCCTCTTCCATTACAATTATCTCCTACTTTTGATTTAAGTAATTTATAGTGTCTTTCAATTTATAATTCATTGATAGTTTTAGACATTAACTTCGCTTTTCCTTCAGGATTTTAAACTTGAATAATTGCTAGCTTACTAAAATAGGTTTACGAAATCTAGAAAAGCTAGTTGATAAGTTGATAATTTTTAAAGAGGCCTGATGTTTTGTTTGTTTGAGTATCTCTGGATTGGGCATTTCTGCCCAGCAGTGTCGGCAGAACCAATATTCACGATTATTACCAAGATGATGTAGTAATGGGGTGGAGCAACAGGGACAGATATTTAAATTTTCCATAATTATTTAAACCAAGTTTTTACAAAAGTATTAAGCGTATTTGAGATTTAATTATGAAAATGCTAGATTGCAATATATTTATATTGAGCCTGAGAAGGAAGGATAATTTTTCCTCGCTTCAATCTGATCTAAATAATAATTTTAAAATCTGAAGAATCTGTGAGGATCTTCAATAAAACCTCAAAAATATTAATTATTTGTAGTAAAGATTTATGACAAATAATTAATAAAGGGTTTAGGGAATTGCAAGAAATGTGATGCATAAGGATTAGCTAGCGCGTCCGCTAGTACTTTAGTGAATCCTTTAGGAAAATGTGCTAAAGAATTCACCTTTAACCGACCTAAACCGTTTCATTTTGCGGCTCATCGAACTCACATTGATATGGGTTGCCAACCAAGGAATCCAGAAATTTGGCTTGCTAGGGTAAGAGAATCGAAAGGTTTATTGATTACACCTTTTGCCCCTGCATTATAGAAACGACGACGATCGCTTGCTTGAGCTTTAGCGGTGATAAAAATGGTAGGTATATTTTTGGTGGTGGGAATGTTTTGTAACTGAGCGAGAGTTTGTAGACCATCAAGTTCAGGCATCATTGCATCTAAAAGGATAGCGTCGGGCTGTTCTTTCTGGGCGATCGCAATTCCTTCTAAACCACTAGAAGCACTAATCATTAACCAACCAGCTTCAGATTCAAGACAAAACTGAGCCAAGGTTTTGATATCATCTTCATCATCAATAAATAGAATACGTTTTGCGTTCATGTTATTCAGGTTCAAAAAACTAGACGATTATATCGGCTCATTATGATGATGTTGTGAACATTGATTATTTTTCTACCCAATGGTAGATTATTAGTGACTTCTAACTTTGCTATTGTTGCGGAATCTGAAAATAAAAGGTGCTGCCTTGACCATAAACGCTCTCAACCCAGATTTTGCCATGATGTTGCTCGATAATATGACGACAAATAGCCAAACCTAAACCAGTGCCGCCTTTTTTGCGGGAGTCGGAAGCATCAACTTGCTGAAAGCGTTCAAAGATATTTTCTAGTTTGTTTTTCGGGATACCTCGACCGCGATCCTGGACAGAAAAAAGCACATTTTGCTGCTTTAATTTAGATGAGATGCAAATACTACTATGGGCAGGAGAAAACTTAATCGCATTGCTAATTAGATTGCTGAGAGTTTGCACCAGACGATCGCGATCGCCTAAAAACACTAAAGATTGAGCATCAGCTTCTAGGCGAATTTTTTGTTCATCTGCCAAAGAGCGAGTGGTATCTATTGCCTGTCGGATCAACTCAGCACTATCACATTGTTGTTGACTAATTTCATCTCTTCCCGATTCCATACGTTCCAGGTCCAGAATATCATTAACTAAGCGTACCAGGCGATCGCTATTTCTCAATGCCATATCTGCCATTTTAGCTCCCGACTCTGATAGTTCTCCCAAACGACCAGCACAAAGTAATTTAACGACTCCATGGATCGAAGTTAGAGGAGTTCGCATTTCATGACTGGCAATCGAGATAAATTCGCTTTTCATTTGTTCTACGGCTTTGCGCTCAGTGATATCTTCGATCATGGAGAAAAACCCTTTTATCTTGCCATGGGAATCAAAATCGGGAATATAGGTGGCATTCATCCAGTAAGAGCTACCGTTATCAGCAATCGGCTGACTTTCAAAAGTAACCGTTTTTCCCCCTAATGCAGTTTTGATGTAGGGCAACATTTTTTGATAGTTTTTTTCCCCAACCAGCTCTTTAATCGCTTTACCCTGCAAACTAGAACGGGATTTGCCATACCAGGTTTCGTAGGTACGATTATTATAGATATAACGCTGTTCATGGTCGATATAAGCAATTAATACTGGCAACGCATCGGTGATTAACTTTAGTTGTTCCTCACTTCTTTGGAGAGATTTTTCAGCTTCAATGCGATCGCTGATATCCATGATGGTTTCTAACACTTTGAG
>JBDKJC010000413.1:0-4374 GCA_039796815.1 Cyanobacteriota bacterium
AAAAGAGAAAGAGTTAATCTAACTTTTTAGAATAAATCATTAATTTAATAGTAAAAAAATTACTATTTCTTTTATATAAACTATTTTATTGTTTATATTCTACTGATTGCTATATAACCCAGAAAAAATATTTTCTAGTAAGCCTATTAGCCTGATTGCAGATGGCTTAATTATAGAAGGACTAAAACTTTTATTCTATGAAGATTGTGTGTCTAAACTGTAAAGTTAAAAATTCTATTCAAAATTTACCCCAATATTAAGACCAGAGTTTTTTTAAAAAATTAAAGAGTTAAAGACAAATAATCTAGGATAACTATCACCGTAGATAAGCCATAATCACTACTAACAATAAACATCCAATAAAAGTAAAGCCTAACAATACTAGAACGAATATTTCTCCTGAAGAAAGCGGGCGATCTGTAGGGTCTAAATATGCTGTCCGAGAATAGTTGTGAGCTTCAGGTTGTGACCAGCTTGGTGCTTGAATGACATTCAGACGAGAATAGCCAATCTGCAAATCGTAGAGCGATCGCTTTTCAGGACTACTCAAAACAGCATAAGCTTCATTCAGTCGTTGAAACTTATCAGTGGCAACACTAGGTGGTAAGGTGGTGGTGTCGGGATGATATTTTTTACTCAGTTGACGATAGCTACGCCGAATGACAATGTTTGAGGCTGAAGGATGTAGCCCCATTAAATCATAGTAACTATTGATTAACTTTGCTTGGGGTGGTAGTGTTGCCGATTTTTGCCGATCAGAATTACTGTTAACCATGCTTGATGATGATGGAAGCTTTCTTAATTATGTAGCTAACTTTGAGCTTCAAATCAAGCTGGCGATCGCTTTAAGCTTAAGAAATATTAAACAGGATCGACAAATCGGTCTGTATTTCCTGATGCTTGTAACAGAATTTAAAGTTATCTCGTCTTTCGTCGGGTGACAATAGGACCATGGGGTAAACTATCCCTTGATTATATTTAGAATACGATCACAGAACATTCGCAGTTGGAGCTATATATAAATGTCCCATAGCGTCAAAATTTATGATACTTGCATTGGCTGTACCCAATGTGTTCGGGCTTGTCCTACTGACGTTTTGGAGATGGTACCTTGGGATGGCTGTAAAGCTGGTCAAATTGCCTCTTCTCCTCGTACTGAAGATTGTGTGGGTTGCAAACGTTGTGAAACGGCTTGCCCTACAGATTTCTTGAGTATTCGCGTCTATTTGGGTGCAGAAACCACCCGCAGTATGGGTCTTGCTTATTAAGACAAAATCTGGTGATAAATTGCGGTCTTAACCAAAATTTATTTAATCAAATACACTCTATGTCGTTTGACTTTGATAATTGCGTTGCCAGGCATCGTGATTTGCCTAGTTAAACGGCATTACTTTTTACCAGTACTTATATTAAATAATGTAACAAAAAATGGAGTGTTTGCTCAAAACTATTGTTACAGACTGTTACGTAATCGGCAATTATTGTTATCGAATTGTTTCAGATCGACTGTTGGAAAGATTTTGAACAGCTTTATTTGATAAAAGTATTCTACATACATTTAGCCATCGATCCAGGCAGATCGAGAGCGACCTTGCTCCGATAAAAGCCTTTCATCAAGCAAATTATCACAGGAGATTAAAACTATATGTTCACCCAGGTCAAATCCACCGTTCGTCACGTTAAGCCAGATGCCGTTAACGGACGCGATCTACTTAGGGTGGTCTACGTCGTACTAGAGCCACAGTATCAAAGTACTCTGACTGAGGCAGCCAAGTCGATTAATAGTAATAATCCCCACCTAGCTATTGAACTGAGTGGGTATTTAATAGAAGAATTAAGAAACGAAGAAAATTATCATAATTTTCAACAAGATGTCGCCCAGGCGAATATATTTATTGCTTCACTCATATTTGTGGAAGATTTAGCCCAGAAAGTTGTCGAGGCAGTTACTCCTCACCGCGATAATTTAGATGCAGCAGTGGTCTTTCCTTCAATGCCTGAAGTGATGCGTTTAAACAAAATGGGTAGCTTCTCGATGGCGCAGTTGGGTCAATCCAAAAGTGCGATCGCCCAGTTTATGCGCAAACGTAAAGAGAAGTCTGGCAGTTCTTTCCAAGATGCCATGCTCAAGCTATTGCGCACTTTGCCTAAAGTTCTGAAATATTTGCCTGTCGAAAAAGCCCAAGATGCTCGTAACTTTATGTTGAGCTTTCAATATTGGCTGGGTGGCAATGCCGATAACTTAGAGAATTTCTTATTAATGCTGTCGGATAAATACGTTTATCCAGACAAGCAGGACAAAGATTTTACATATGCCGAACCGATTACCTATCCTGATATGGGGATCTGGCATCCTTTAGCACCAAAAATGTTTGAGGATATTCAAGAATATTTAGCCTGGTTTAATAGCCGTAAAGATATATCTGCCGATCTCAAAGATCCTCTAGCACCTTGCGTTGGTTTGGTTTTGCAACGGACTCACCTAGTGACTCAAGACAATGCTCACTATGTAGCCATGGTGCAAGAATTAGAATGTATGGGGGCGCGAGTTATTCCAGTTTTTGCTGGAGGATTAGACTTTTCCAAGCCTGTAGATGCTTACTTCTGGCAAGAAGGACAAAATAAAGCTATTGTCGATACGGTGGTTTCCCTAACTGGTTTTGCTTTAGTCGGTGGCCCAGCCAGACAAGATCATCCCAAGGCGATTGAATCCTTAAAACGCCTCAACCGTCCTTATATGGTAGCGTTGCCTTTAGTATTTCAAACTACTGAAGAATGGGAAGAGAGTGACTTAGGACTACATCCTGTCCAGGTTGCCTTACAAATTGCTATCCCTGAATTAGACGGCGCGATCGAACCAATTATTGCTTCTGGTAGAGATGGAGCTACGGGTAAATCTATTGCCCTGCAAGATCGGGTAGAAGCGATCGCCAGACGAGCGATGAAGTGGGGTAGATTGCGTAAAAAGCCGAAATTACAGAAAAAAGTAGCCATTACCGTTTTTAGTTTTCCACCCGATAAGGGTAATGTGGGTACTGCTGCTTATCTTGATGTTTTTGGCTCGATTTACGAAGCAATGAAAGGTTTACGAGATAACGGGTATGACATTCAAGACTTACCTGAATCTCCTAAAGAATTAATGGAAGCAGTAATACATGATGCTCAAGCACAGTATGCTTCTCCTGAGTTGAATATTGCCTATCGGATGTCAGTAGAACAATATGAACGTCTGACACCCTATTCTGTGAAGTTAGAAGAAAACTGGGGCCCACCACCAGGACATTTAAATAGCGACGGTAAAAATCTTTTAATCTACGGTAAGGAATTTGGTAATGTCTTTATTGGTGTCCAGCCTACCTTTGGTTATGAAGGCGATCCAATGCGCTTACTATTTTCTCGTTCAGCTTCTCCCCACCACGGTTTTGCAGCTTATTACACCTATTTAGAACAAATTTGGCAAGCGGATGCAGTCCTACACTTTGGTACTCATGGCTCATTAGAGTTTATGCCAGGGAAACAAATGGGTATGTCTGGAGACTGTTATCCCGACAGTTTAATTGGTTCTATTCCCAACATCTATTACTATGCAGCTAATAACCCTTCCGAAGCCACAATTGCCAAACGCCGTAGTTATGCTTCAACTATTTCCTATTTAACTCCCCCTGCGGAAAATGCTGGTTTATATAAAGGGTTAAAAGAACTAGGAGATCTCATTGGTTCATACCAAAGCCTCAAAGATGGCGGACGGGGTATTCAAATCGTCGATACCGTAATGGATCAAGCGCGAATTTGTAATCTGGATAAAGATATCGCTTTCCCAGATCACTCAGCCAAAGACATGACCCAAGAAGAACGGGATACAATCATTGGTTTAGTGTATAAACAACTAATGGAAATCGAATCTCGTCTACTTCCCTGTGGCTTACACATAATTGGAAAACCTCCAACTGCGGAAGAGGCGATCGCAACTTTAGTGAATATCTCCAACCTAGACCGCGAAGAAGAAGGAATTATTTCCTTACCTCGCATTATTGCTAATAGCATTAACAGAGATATCGAAGAAATTTACGCCAACAACGATCGCGGTGTTTTAGCTGATGTTCAATTATTCCAAGACATTACTCAAGCCACTCGTGCTGCGGTATCTGCTTTAGTTAAGGCTCAAATCGATGCAGATGGTCGTGTTTCGATGGTATCTAAACTAAATTTCTTGAATATTGGCAAAAAAGCACCTTGGATTGAAGCTTTACACCAACATGGTTATAAAAACATTGATACAGAAGCTCTCAAACCCCTAATTGAATTCCTTGAATTCTGTTTAGAACAAGTATGTGCCGATAACGAACTAGGTGGCTTACTCCAGGCTTTAGAAGG
>JBDKJC010000414.1:0-4359 GCA_039796815.1 Cyanobacteriota bacterium
TCACCCTTATTACTCAAAAATTAATCGCATCGCCAAATAATATCCCAACCCAAACTGTATCTAATACCCAAACTCCCCAAGTAGGACAACTAGAAACAGTAGCAGAATTAAATATTACCCCAGGAAACGTAACCGCATCGAAAGATGGACGAATATTTGCCAGCGTTCACGGAATGCGACGCGGATCGGCACAATTAATTGAGATTAAACCAGGCAGTAATAATTGGCAACCTTTTCCCAATGCTGAATGGAATGCCAAACCTGGAAGCGGTAAAAATGTTTTAAACTCTGCTCATGGTGTGGCAATTGATTTACAAGATCGACTGTGGGTAATCGATCATGGTAACTGGATGCCTGATGGTGCTGAACCTACACGTCCTAAGTTAGTGGCTTTTGATATTAATACTCGTGAAATGGTTTACCGCTATGACTTTCCCGAATCTGCCACAGGAACTATTATGCAAGATTTAGCTGTTGATGGAGAACGAGGCTTTGTTTATCTTGCCGATTGTGGTAGCAATCCTGCTATTGTTGTGGTCGATATTAATAATAATACCTCGCGAAGATTTGAAGGACATCCTGCATTACAAGCTGAAAATATAAACGCGATCGTCGAGGGTCAACAACTGTTATTTCCAAACTCAGAGGGCAAAATGCAACCTGCTAGAGTACCTGTTAACCCGATTACTTTATCAGCAGATGGGGAAACTGTTTATTTTGGGGCGATGAATGGAAGAAGTTTGTATTCTGTATCCGCTCAATTATTGAGAGAAGGGCAAAGCGATCGCCTTATTGGTCAATCAATTCAAAAAGTAGGAGAAAAACCCGTTTCCGATGGTATTAGTACCGACGCAGAAGGAAACCATTTTATTACTAATCTAAAAGATAATGCGATCGATAAACTTTCTGCCGATGGAAAACTGACCCGTTTAGTACAAGACGATCGCCTGTTATGGGCAGATAATGTTAGATTTGGTAACGATTCTTGGCTGTATATTGCTGTCAATCAATTACATCGCAATCCCATCTTTACAGGTAAGCCCGACGCTGGCAAACCTCCTTATTACATTATGCGAGTGTGGACGGGAACTCAAGGACAACCAGGAAGATAAAATTAATTAAACGCAGACATGGCATACTGCCTCAAATTTATGTCCTATATCTTCTTGAATAAAATTTAAAGTATCGTTTTGTCTTTCATCTACCAGATCGCGCGATCGCTCGACCTCAAAATACTTCTGTTCCCAGCTTTTAATTTTAATTGCAACTTGATATGCTTCTGTCAGCGATCGCTCTGGATTGCTAATTAATTTACCTTTAATGATCGAAAAAATAAAAACCATTGCTGATGTTTGTTTTGAGTTTTTTAAGAAGTTAAATTGGGGAAATCTTACTCAGACTATGGTTTTTGAGATGTTTCTGAGCTATATTTAAAACTTTTTGGGTATCAACTTTAGATTTACTCAAAAACCCAGAAGCACCTACTATTTTTGCTCTTACTCGATCGACCATGCCGTCGTTAGCAGTCAAAATAATAATTGGCGTATTACGTAAAAGTGAATACTTGCGTAATTTTTGACATACTTGATAACCATTCAGGTTGGGCATAATTAAATCTAAAAAGATTAAATCTGGCTTGAGAGCTAACAAAACATTGATTGATTTAAGCGGATCGTTAACGCTCACAGATCGATAACCAGCTTCAAGCAAAATTGTTTTCATCAGATCACAGATTAAAAGACTATCGTCGATACAAGCGATCAGTGGTTGTTGGGGTTTTTCAGCATCAGCGATCATTGAAACTGGTGGGATCACATCGGCAACATTAGTTAATTCGATCAATCCTAGTTGTATAAACGGTAAAAGCGAACCAGCAACCCTGACAACATCGCGATTCATTTTTAAAGTTAAATCCCGTAGTGTTCGTCTGCCGTCGAGTAATTTTTTAAGTACCTGATAAACTGAGCTTGATGTATTTTGTTCTAGTTGCTCTGGCTCTTTGATCATCGGTGCTTGATCGGGAGCAAAATCGACCTTAACAGCCTGCCAAAGTTTTGACTGTCTTTCTGCTTCCAGAATTGCTTGTCTAATATCTACGGTTATTGTTCCTTCTGCTTGAAGGTTTTCCACCTTCAGCTCGTAAGTAATTTCTTTTGCCCGAGAGAGATTAGATAGTGCCTCGACAATAATTAACCAAACGATTCTAATAGCCTGATCGTGAGTAATTTTTTGCTGTTTTACCCAGTTGGATAAAAGCTGATATTGCCAACAAATTGGGTGCCGTTCTCCCGCAATATGATCTAACTCTTCTTTGAGTGCAACAGGATGAGTATTAATTTGCGGCAATATAACTTGCATATTTCTCAACCAACGTCTTACGGGGTGTATTCCGCCTGTGACGTACAAAATATGCCCTTGATAAAGATGAAAATTCCATTGGATTCCTCTATTCTCTGTTAATACAAGTTGACCGCAAAATTTAATTTGTTTGAGAGTATCAAAGAGATTAATCTGTTTTGACGTTGTAAATTGTTCGACTAAAACAGCATTGTTCTTGATCGAATTAGCAACTGATGCTTGACTGACTGTCGTATTCATTGAGGCCAACCTAAATCTTGGTTAATACTAAAAGATGTCTTGCTATAGTTAACGACGGAATTAGATTGAACAAAAACTTAACGGCCAAGCTAATTTCTTGCATTGCTTTATTTGATATAAAAATTTATATTTTGTTATATTTTATAATAGTATTATAAAAAGCTAAAAAAGTATAAATTATTTTGAGCAGTTAATTTACTATAATATTAATAGTTAGTAACTATCACTTCGGGAATTTTGCCTCGCTTGTTAGCTTGAGAATTGATCGCTCTAGTTGCATAGACCAACTCAATTTTGTAATTTTGGTAGAGATCGAGAACTAATGGAGCATTGGAATTAGAAAGCATAAAACGAATACCTCTAGCATTAAGGCGATCGCAAAGGTCGCGCAAATCTAATTGCATTTGGTTGTCAAAACCTTTGGGACTGTATCCTGTGAAGTTAGACGTGGCGTTTAAAGGTGCATAAGGAGGATCGAAATAGACGAAATCATCGCCCTGAACTTTCTCTTCAACCTCAAGGAATGAAGCATTAATAATCTCTGCCTTTTGAAGTGCTTGGCTACAGGCTCTTAGATTAATCTCATCAACAATTTTCGGATTTTTGTATCTTCCCATCGGAGTATTAAATTCTCCCTTTGAGTTGACGCGATATAAGCCATTAAAACAGCTTTTATTGAGATAAATTAACCGACTGGCTTTTTGAACATCAGACCATAACTTATATTCGCTACTGCGATCGACGTTTCTAATTTGGTAATAGTACTCTTTTTCGTAAATGTGCCGTTTTAAATCGGCAATTAGTTCTTCAGTCTTTAGCTTGATAACTCTATAAGCTAAGGTCAGTTCTTCATTAATATCAATTAAAGTCGAATGCTCTGGTAAGTAATGAAAAAATAATGCTCCACCGCCTAGGAATGGTTCAAAGTATCTGGAAAAATTGTTGGGAATTCGCGCTCGCAATTCACTCAGCAGTTGAGTTTTACCTCCAACCCATTTAACAAAGGGTTTAGCTTTAATATTTTTGTCCACTTCTTTGAAGTTTAAGATAAACGATCGCATTACAAAGTTAAAAATCCAACCAGATTTTTCCCAGAAGATGGTTACTATAGTAATCCAATAGCACCATAATACACACAAGCACCAGCACCTACCAAATATACAAACCAGGTTAGGAAAAAACCAACAGCACGACTCGGTGAAGGACCATACGTTTTTATTACCCCCCACCCATGAGTAACACGACCAACCGTGAGCGCACTTCCTAAAAGCCATAACAACCATGTCTGGGAATTCATGACCTCAAGCGTCAGAATGAACAGTAATGCCAAAGGAACGTACTCCATGAAATTCCCAAAAGCTCTTACTTTACGCTGCAACACTCCATCATCGCTGATTTTAGTTGTAACTGATTTCTGGGTATAGCTTTCCACAAATGCTGTCCATTTACCTGGATTTTCAAGGTAATTTGGTTGATTTGAGGCATCGGCTGCCGATTCTCCATGCCAAACTCTAGTACTTGTCCGCTCCATCACCACAATGTAAGACAAGGCGAATGCGATGAAGCCATTGAGTCCAATGAAAAGCATTGAAATAGGAATAGGATTGTTCATCTAAACTTGCTCCAAAACAGTTTGCTTTTTATTGTGACAAAGTGTCGATCGCATTGAAAGTTTGCTTAACAAACTACTTGCCAGTTAGATCGCAAAAGTCAAATATCAATAGAGCGATCGCACTTAACTAAAAACTATTGCAAATGCGA
>JBDKJC010000415.1:0-4351 GCA_039796815.1 Cyanobacteriota bacterium
GCCGATGGGGACATTTATCCTCAAATACCTGCCAAGTATCAGCCGATTTATCCCACCAGATAACTAAATCCCGATCCAATAGTGTAAATCGAGCTAATTTACTTTTGTCTAAGTCATCCACAAAGTAAATGGGATACCAGGCTTCTGCTGGATCAAAAACAGTCGGGTCATTCCCCCCAGGTAAAATGGCTGTGTTCGGATTATCGGTTGTGATAGTCATATCCTGTATTTTGACAACTACTTAGCTTTGTAAATAATTGTTACACAAGATTTTGGATTGCTGTTGATTAAATAAATGCTACTCGAAAGACTTGACGAAATTTTCCTGAGATTTAATTTGTAAGGGAATTTCTTGATGATCTTGAGGCTTCCCCCAAAATTCTGCTAATGTTTGCCCATCAGTAACACGGCGATCGCTAAACCAAAAGTTCCACCATTCATGGAATAAGACTCGTTTGCCCATACGAGTAAACCAGTTCATGCCATGACGCGCAGCTCGATCTGGCTGAAAATAGGATCTCCATATTGCTTTTGGTCTTGCCTGTAGTACTAATTCAATAAATTTAACCCAGAGAAAAATTCTCCAGGGAGGCATATTGATCGTCTTTAAAACTTGATGTTTATAATCCCAGAGTCGTTGATCGAGTTGAATTACTTGGCGATCGCTGGCAAGACGATAGTAGCCCGTCCAACGATGGGGAGTAACATACAAAGTCATAATCTGGTCTGGATCGTACAGCAGTAACTGTCTTAAGGAACGAATAAAATCGAGATCAGTTATTTCCTCAAAATCTGTCACCCAAGTAGCTAAAGAGAGAATACCGTGTTGTCTCAAAAGACGAATCGCCTCACGATCTTTTTGAGTACCACCACCTTTCTTAATTTTCTTGAGGGTTGCTTCATCAGTGTTTTCCATCCCCATCAAAAATCTTTCTACCCCAGCTTGACGATAAAGGTGCAAAATATCGGCATCTCGAACAATATCATCAGCACGAGTTGAGCCAATAATAGTTATGTTAATGTTTTCAGCAATAATCGCTTCGCATAACTCTTGCCAAATAGCTTTATTAACCGTAGGATTTTCATCTGCTAAATTAATTAACTCCACTCCATGAGTGCGATGTAGCCAAGCAATTTCCTGGGCAAACTTTCGGGGATTACGATGTCGCCAACGCGCCCAGAAACCCCTTTGACCGCAATAATTACACAGGTGAGGACATCCACGGGAAAACTGCATCACTACCGCCTGTTTGCCACCATAGTAGCTATACTTTTTAAGATCGACTAATTCCCAGCCCACCCGAAAATCATCAAGATTCTCGATCATCTGTGCAGGAGCTGTTTCTATTACTTGACCATCATTACTACGAAAGGCAATTCCGTTTACTTGGGCAAGATTTTTTTGGTTTTCTAAGGCTGTGATTAATTTCGGGACTGTTGCCTCTCCTTCGCCTCGCACAATAATGTCAATCTGAAGTTCTTGAGCAAGGATGTCACGAAAATGATAGGTCGGAAATACACCGCCATAAATGATGGTTAAACTGGGTAATTCTTGGCGAAAACGACTAGTTAATTCAACTACTATCGGATGGGCTGAGGTTGAACCAGAATGACCAATTAAAATTATTTCAGGACGATGAGTAATTACTTTTTGAACAATTTCATCATGAGACAATGGGCCAATTTCAGCATCAAGCAAGGTAACATCA
The DNA here is from genome assembly GCA_039796815.1 of Cyanobacteriota bacterium. Taxonomy (GTDB): domain Bacteria; phylum Cyanobacteriota; class Cyanobacteriia; order Cyanobacteriales; family Xenococcaceae; genus Waterburya. The sequence continues at coordinate 1,710 of JBDKJC010000415.1, forward strand.
TGTCCTGCATCTAACAATGAGCCTCCTACACATAAAAGTCCTAGTGGCGGCAATTGTTCGCGAGGAATACGACTTCCTATTGATAAATGTGGCGGATTTACAACTAGGATTTTCATGGTAACAGAAGCTCTAAAAGCAAATTATAGCCACCAGGTTAATGTTGCCTCAACAGTAAAAACTCAGAAAGTCAATTATCTTCCGTAATTCATAGTGAAAATTTCCCGCAATAGCGATCGCCAATAAATATCCCTCAAACTCCCAATGTTAGACTAGATAAGTCATTGAAACTTGTCTCCCGAAAATGATTGCCAAGAATATTTCTAACGATACTCAATCCTTACCTTTACTACTCAATGTCAGCAACACTGTACTTCATGTTACGGCTTCGGAGTTTGACTCTCTCTGCCTGGATAACCCCGATTTGCGACTCGAACTCACTAAAGATCGTGAATTGATTGTTATGTCTCCAACTGGCGGTGAAAGTGGAAAAAGAAACGGTCAATTATTTGGTCAAACTTGGTACTGGAACAAGCAAACTAAATTAGGGGAGATATTCGACTCCTCTACTGGCTTCGATTTTACGGCTATTGGTGGAGGTAAGATGTCCCCCGATGTTTCTTGGATCGAAAAGTCTCGCCTTGATGGAGTCGATATTACAGGTTTTATTCCTGTCGTTCCTGATTTTGTGATTGAGCTTCGTTCTGCTACTGATAGACTTACAACATTACAAAAAAAAATGCTGGAGTATCAAAGATTGGGCGTTAAATTAGCGCTGCTCATTAATCCTCAAGATCGGCAAGTTGAAGTCTATCGACTCGATAAGGAGACAAAAGTATTGGATTCTCCCTCCGCAATTGATTGCCAACCGCTCATGCCTGGGTTTAATCTCGATTTAACTGAAATCCTCTAGCTTCATTTATAGTCATTCCAATTAATTTCCTTATGGTAATTTTGTATTGATGATCAAGTTAAACATTACTTACTACCTACTACCTATCTGCGAAGCGGTATCCTTTAGGACTACCTTTTTTAAAGATCATCTGGTTCTTATTGGAAATGACTATAATGGCGATCGCTAACCAACTGCATATTCGGTAAATTGACGCTTAAAAGGAGAGTGAAAACCAATCACAATATCGGTCTTAGCAACTCCCATTTCCACCAGTTCTGCTGCAATATCATTCTCCGTACCATTATGTTGGAGCCAAATTTTCCCATCTCTGATATCGAGATGTAAAATACAGCCATAAATGCGGCGATCGCCGTGCCAACCAACATGAACTAATTGATAACTATCTCTAACCGTATCAAAAATCAGCTCGGTAGCAACTGTTAAATCGTCACCACTCAAAGCAGCATAATCTTGAAGAAGTTTCTGGACGATTTCGGAATATTTAATTAAGTCAGCCATTGCTCGATGACCTCTTGTTCGGGTTTATAGACAATTAATTTTAATTGTTGACTATGAATAATGCCTTGGACAAGTTGGGTGGCAAAGAAAGAAGTATAAGCATCCATTGGCACTGCTAGATAAAGAACATATTCAGGGTATTGCTCTGCCAAGAGAACACGATAGCTAATGAATTGCCCAAGGGCAGTATGAAATTCTGAGACGGCAGAGTTTTTTAAAAAGCTTTTAACTTCGACAGCAATTTTTTGCCCTGCTCGTTCTGCGGCGAATACTTTTTCAGCGCCTAAGTCGATATAAAGATTGCCTAATTCGTATCGGAGTATCAGGGGATCGTAAGTAATTGTCCAGCCATCTTTTTCGAGAGCATGGCGAACAATATCGTGAAAAGTATCTTTTCTTGACATCTGAAAGATCGATCTGAAAACATCGACTGTACAAAAATTATAAGCTTCCCTCAGTAATCAATATTTACTTTTGTTTAATCATCTTCATCAGGCATGGCGGAAAAATCAGCGGATCGCTCTGAAGGAATCGCCGCAATAATCGCATCAATCACTTTAGAGATTGGTATCACTTCTAAACCAAGATCGTCGGGTAAACTTTGACCTTTTGGCACGATCGCTTTTTTGAACCCCAATTTAGCAGCTTCTTTCAGTCGCAATTCCATTTGGGAAACTAGCCGTACCTGCCCACCTAAGCCAACTTCTCCAATTAAGACTGTGCGCGGATCGACCACGCGATCTCGAAAACTTGCCACAATGGCGATCGCCACTCCTAAATCGGCAGCAGGTTCTCCTACGCCTAAACCACCAACGGAAGCGACATAAGCATCTAATTTAGAAAGGGGTACGCCAACTCTTTTTTCTAGGACTGCCAGAATTTGCTGGAGACGATTGTAGTCGATGCCTGTAGTTGAGCGACGAGGAGAAGTATAACTAGTGGGACTAACTAAGGCTTGGATTTCTACCACAATGGGACGAGTTCCCTCACAGGCAACTACGACAGAAGTACCAGGAGAGGCTTCATCCCGATTACCCAGGAATAGTTCAGAGGGGTTGTCAACCTCCACTAGACCCCCCTCTGCCATTTCAAAAATACCAATTTCATGGGTTGCCCCAAAACGATTTTTCACCGAGCGTAAAAGACGATGGGAGGCATAGCGATCGCCTTCAAAATAAAGTACTGTATCTACTAGGTGTTCTAAGACTCTTGGCCCTGCGATCGCTCCTTC
>JBDKJC010000416.1:0-4342 GCA_039796815.1 Cyanobacteriota bacterium
ATGATTTTAGAAGCGAGTCGGCTTATCTCCAGCTATTTAACAAGGCAAAAAATGTTCAGGTTGCTGGAGAATCTTCGACTAATTATCTTTATTCTCAAGTAGCAGCTGAAAAAATTCACAACTTCAATCCTGATGCCAAAATCATTATTGTGCTACGAGAACCAGCTAAGTTTCTCTATTCTCTTCATAGCCACTACGTTAAGTTTACCGAAGAAAACGAGCCAGACTTTCTAACTGCCCTAGGATTAGAAACAAAGCGTAAACAAGAAGAAGCCTTGAGTCCTAGAGTGACTAGCCCCAGCTATCTGTATTACGATCGACGGGTGCAGTATTATCAGCAGGTCAAACGTTATTGCGATCGCTTTAAACCAGAACAAATTAAAGTGATTATTTTTGAAGACTTTAAATCAGCAAACGAGCGTATTTTTCGCGAGGTTTTAGAATTTTTAGGGGTCGAACCAAACTTTACTCCTGAATATGCAGCGGTTAACGTCAACAAAGAAGTTAAATTTAAAGCTGTTAATAATTTGATCAATAATCCTCTGGCAAAAAGTATTTCTAAAAACTTACTTTCTCAAGAATTTAATGACTTTGTGCGGGATAATATTGTCGAGAAATTGCTCTGGCATCAAGCACCAAAAGTAAAAATACCAGAAGAGATCGAACTCCAGTTGAAGCAACAGTATCAACCAGAGGTAGCTAAGATTTCCGAGTTACTCCAGCTAGATTTACTGTCAAAGTGGGGGTATGATAATTTGTCAGACGGATCGAGTAAATAACTAATAAACAAGCTTAATTTGCTACTTAATCATAAATATTTAACGTAAAAGAGGAAATGCTGAATAAAAAGAATATTATCTCTAGTGTTTTATCTCTGGCTTTAGGATTTTTCTTGGTCTGGCTGATTTTACGTTTTACTGAGGTCGATTTAGCAGAAATCGTTGCTACTTTTTATAGCTTAAATCCTCTACTTGCAGGATTAGCGATTAGTACTTTAATTATCCATACCTTTTTTACCGCCTACAAATGGGCGCTGGTTACTCAAAAGCTAACTCCTAATAATCAACAACCCTTAAAATTTTATTTATTTTATACGACGTTAGGTTCGTTAACCATGCAATTTATGCCTCAATATGTAGGCATGGTACTAGTGCAGAATTTCGCTCTGCGGGCGCATAAAATAAGTTCTTTTTCGCGGGGTTTTTTATCGATTATTTACGATCAGTTTTTCAATATGTTAGTGCCTCTACTGCTGTTTCCTGGGGCAATGCTTTATGTATTGGGATATGTTTCTTTGTCGGTAGCGGTTTTTCTGTCCACTACAGCCATTATTGCGACTCATTTTATTATTAACAAATGGCATCGTCGTTTGATCTCTTGGCTGGTTAGAATTTTAACCTGGTTTAAGCAGTTAAAATCGGGCAAAAATAAATCTTCACAACTAGAAATAGGGACGAGTAACGACTCGATTTTAGGCAAAGACTTTACCCTTTATTTATATTGGATTTCAGTTGTTCGTTATGTAGTTTGGATTGTTCGAGGACTGTTCATTGCGATCGCTGGTGGTTTTAAAATTAAGCTGTGGGCAGTTGTCTTTGTTACGCCAATTGTCCAGTTAGCTATGTTACTTAGCTTTACCCCAGCTAACCTAGGATTTATGGAGTTTAGCTGGATTGGCTTACTCGACCTATTTAATGTACCAGGAGAGGTTGCCGTTCAGTATTCTCTCATGCAGCGCTTTCTCTATGTGGTGGCGGTAGTCATTATGCTCGCGGTGTTCGCTGTAGTTTCGTTTGTCGAGCGATTTTCCCTATTCTCTTCTAAACAAAATTAATTAGATTAGTAGTTATTGTTTATTCTTAATGTTAAATCTTGCCACTAAAGAACGCTCAAAACATCACCGATTGAGCATAGAGATAGTTTTATCTGGTGTTGCCATTATTTTAATCTGCGCGATCTTACTCAAGACTATATTGGATGTTGATAACAACTACGATCCTGGCTGGTATCATATTCCTTTTGCTGGCAGAATTTGGGGTATTTTACCCAGATCTATGTTTATAGGGGATGAGAAATGGTTTGAACCACGCTTTGATGGTTTTCCTTTACTGGCGCACTTTCTCCAGGGTTTTTTCTGGCGCATTACAGGGCGAATGCAGTCCACCAACCTAGTGAGCTTTCTGTCGGTAATTGGTTATCTATTCTTTCTCAGGAAATTCTTCCAAGTTCCTCTCTATCTTTCGGCGATCGCTCTATTTTCGATTCCCCTCGTCCTCACCCATGCTAGTACTAGCTTTGTCGATTTATTAGGAAATATCGGTGTATCAATCCTGGTGATGATGAGCTATCGCTTTTATCAAAATCAGCAGCTACCAACAAAAATAGAGCTTTTAATGGCTGTTATGGGAGCAGCGATCGCTGTTAATACTAAGACACAGCTACAGCCTCTGGTATTTGTCATCTTAATTGTCGTGGGCATCAGGCTATGTTGGCTGTTATGGCGACATCAAGTGGCGGGCAAACAACTTGGGAAAATATTACCAGTTGCTTTACTCGCTAGCGTAATGATTTTTGCCAGCCCGATTAAAAATACTGTTTTATATGGCAACCCCTTGTATCCGATCAAAGTTCAGGTAGCAGGAATTGTACTCAACCACAAACTTAGTCCCGAAGCCTATGATGAAGGTAATCGTCAGCTCAATTGGCTCAAGTCAGTATTAGATATTGATACCCCTCTAACATGGACACCCGATCAGTGGAGTAGCGAGCTACCACGTAATCGTCGCGGTGGTTTTTTTGGCGCTTACGTCGTATTTAATTTCTTGCTGCTGCTAGGATTTTTTGTTCGAGAATTAATCCAAAATAAATCTTTACCCAAAAGCGATCGCTCTCAATCAGCTAAGTTTGCTGTCTTAACGGCGATCGCCATGTCATTACTACCGCTCAACTTTCCTCAGTCCCACGAATTGAGATACTTTATGTACTGGATGATTTCTCTAGTATCTCTCAATCTTTATCTGCTGACTCTTCCAAAAAATAGCCAGCTATTAGGGAAATGGTTGCAGCCTAAATATATGGGTTTAGTCTACGTTATATTTCTCACCATTGTCTTAGTTAAAACTCAGAGCCTCTATCTCAAGCCATCATTCTTAAGTGAGTCTCAGTACGTCAACTTGGGTGTTAAACAACAATTTTTAAGTAAAATTCAACCTGGCGATCGAGTCTGTTTGATTAGTAAACATATTGGTGATAATTTCAAAAACGAGCCAATCGTTGCCTTGAAATATGCGTTTGCCTACAGTTCTTATTTCCATCCCGAAAAAAATTATGACTACTCAATTCAAGTAGCTTTAAAACCCGAAGTCTGTGGCGATCGCAAGATTATTCCTCTTTATTTTCGTAAGTAGGTTGAGAAAATAAGCTCAAAAATAAGCTCAATTTTTGTTCAATACTCAAAAAAGCGCTCAATTTGCTCTAAAATGAGATAGATATCCTTAGTGGTGACTATCATGACTATGACTCAAATTTTCAACCTACAACTAGACAAAAATATCCAAAAAATTACTCAAGCTATTCGGCAGCAGAAAATCAACGAATACATTATTAAAAAGCAATTTGAAGATGTATCTTTCAATTTTGTTATTGGCGATTCAGAAGGACAACAATGGTATGATTCGTCGCCCAAAAATCAAGTAGAATTACTAAATCCAGAGTTTAAGTTTCTTCAAAAACTAATCAAACCAGGAGACATAGTATTTGAATGCGGAACTCATCATGGTTTGACCGCCATGTTGTTATCAAACTGGGTGGGAACAGCAGGTAAAATCGTAAGTTTTGAAATTAACGATCACAATGCTGCGATCGCTCGCCAAAATATTGAGCTAAATAATATTAAGAATGTAATTCTAGAAACCAAAGGTTTGGGAAGTCAAAAAAGCAGTCAAAAAATCTTTAATAAGTCAAATTCATCTGTAACTCCAACCAATATAATTTCTTTGGGGTGGTTGAAAAACTTTATCTATGGAACGAATGAAGTAGAAATCATTGCTTTAGATGATTATGCACAAACACGATCGACATTACCTACCTTTCTCAAAATAGATGTCGAAGGATACGAAAGTGAAGTGTTAAAAGGAGCAACAGAAATTCTTAAAACTTTGCCCAAACTAGAAATTGAAATTCATACAGAAATACTATCTCGATATAATACATCCGTTAAAGAAATCTTTGAATTAATAAATATTGAATCTTATCAAACTTGGGTGCAATGGAGTGATAAAGAAGAACCGCAACCGTTTGATTTACAACAAAAAATAGACCGTAGAGTTCATTTGTTTGCTAT
>JBDKJC010000417.1:0-4317 GCA_039796815.1 Cyanobacteriota bacterium
AATTTAAAATAGCCAAATCTTCAGTAGTAACAAAATCGGCGCTGACACCGCTTAAAACTGTTATTGCTTCGTTATTGCTATTGAGAGTATCGTTACCAGCGTCAGCAATCAGGCGATCGGTTATGATATTAAGTACCAGGCTTTAGTAAAGTGGTTAAACTTTCATCTTCAATTGCGCTGATATAATCGGCATTATTGCCACCTAAGTTTTGTTCTAAAGCCCCATTGCGATTAACTAGCGTGGAAACCGTAGATCCACCTCGATCGGGAAAATAGAAAGTCTGAGAACCATAGCCAGATGTACCACCACCCTTGCCATAGAAATTACCTAAACTAGATTGGTAGTTAACAACTCCTAAACCAAATCCATTACCTTCAAAGGGAATACCCTCATCCACAAAGGTCAATAGTTCTTTCTGACTATTTGGTTGGAGCAGTTCACCACTAAACAAGGCATTAGTAAAACGTGTCACATCTTGAGCATTGGAAATTAATCCACCATTTCCATAACTCTCTGTAGGGTTATTAGTATTAGTAACATCATCCAATTTGCCATCTTGACCAATGCTCCCATCTGCTTGGACAACATCTTCATAACCCCGAGCCTGATTACCCACAGGTTGTTCATAACCATTTAGGAAAGTACTGTTCAGTCCTAATGGATTGAGAACTTCCTCCCGCATAACTTGAGCAAAAGGTTTGCCTGTAGCTTTTTCTGTAATTAGTGCAGCGATAACACTTCCAGTGCTGGTGTAAGACCATACCGTAGAAGATGAACTACTTGGTGTGTAGCGTGGATCGCCATAAATATATGACACCAATTCTTCTGGTTGCCACTTTCTGGTCGAACCACTTAAAAGATCTGCCTCTAAGTCTGCATCGAATTTAGGATCGCTACCATAGATAGGGATACCACTAGTGCCATTCAAAAGTTGGCGTACTGTAATATTTTGTCCATCGGGAATATTGGCAGCAATGTCTGGTAGCCATTGACCTAAAGTATCATCCAGGCTAAGTGTTCCAGATTCAGTTAACTTTAGTACAGTTGCAGCAGTGAAGGATTTAGTAATGCTGGCTATATTAAAGGTATCTTCGACTTGAGTTGGTGTTTGAGTATCTAAATTTGATACTCCTGCTGCGCCTTCCCAGGTAAAACCATCTGAAGTGACGATCGCCTGAGTCGCCCCTGGTGTTCCACCTTCTATTTGTCCCCGATCTAAATCCTCTTGGAGTCGATCGGCTAAAGCTGGATCACCGAAAATAAAACTATCTGGCTGCAAGTCTTCGGCTTTTACTCCCTGAACGATCGCAATCTGATGCTCTCCATCACTAACGAGCGCTCCTTCATCGCTATCTTGAATAGTTAGATTATCAAATGTTGCACCCAAACGACCTACTTTAAGGCGATCGCTACCTATAGTAAAATCTGCGATTTGATTGGGGTTTTCTGTTTTACCCCAGTTGCCGACGGTAAATATGTCAGCATCCTCGCCACCAACCATCAAGTCGCCACCGTCATAATCATCAATTAATCGATCGCTACCCTGACCCCCTAGCAAAATATCTTTGCCCGTACCGCCTGTTAAGATGTCATCCCCTTGACTGCCTGTGAGGAAGTCATCGCCAGCTAATCCATAGAGTTTATCGTTGCTATTGCTGCCGATGAGTTGGTCTTTTTGACCGTCACCTCGAAGTGTTCTATCGCTTTCTGGTGTTTCTTCAACTTTTTGATAATGATCGAATGAGCTAATCTCAAAATCATCTAGATAGGAAAGAGAAAGATTACTCTCATTCATTGTGGAAATTGAACTCAGGTCGTTTTGCTGATTCTCTGAGATTGTTAAATTCTGGTTTTCGGCTATGAGAGAATCGGTAATGAGATTTGCATCTAGCATAAATCGCTAATTTACTGGATTGACTAAGAACTACTAGCCAAATTACCGAAAAACTCTTGAGCAACCCATAGCTAAAAGTCACTTATTAAAACATGACTTTTGTCATGTCGAGAAGATGCCGTAGCGTTTTCATACTTGTGAATCAGTAGTGGAAAAATTCAACAAGTGCGATCGCGAATCATGTCATTTCTAGCTATAGGCGATCCCGTAAATCTCTTAAAAAAAGCATACTCAAGTTTGTATAGTTATAATCAGAAAACATAAGCTAGATCCAAAAACCCAGAATGGTAACTACTGTAAATATTGGGACATTAATAGTCTCTACTCCAGATGTTTGTGAAGGTCGTCCTAGAATTACTGGAAAAAGGTTTTCAGTCGAGCAAATAATTACTTTAACCAAAGAAGGTTTAAGCCCGCAACAAATTTTGCGCGAATATGATTTTTTGACTTTAGCAGAAGTTCATGCAGCCCTGGCTTATTATTATGCAAACCAAGAACAAATAGAGCAGTATTTAGCTGATGAAATAGCAGAATATCAACAGTTATCAGTTCAGTAAAAAACTGATTAATTGCAGTGAGTAAAATTTCTTTGTATATTGATGAAGATGCTAGCAGAAAGTCTTTTGTATCTGCTTTACGTGATCTAAATCTCGATCTAGTAACCACTTCAGAAGCTGGAAATCTTGGTCTTAATGATCCAGAGCAATTAATTTGGGCAACTAACCATAATCGAGCAATATATACTTTCAATGTTCAAGATTACTGTCGATTACATAAAATGTATATGAGCAAAGGAAAGCAACATCCTGGGATCATTGTTGTGCCTAGACAAAGTTATTCAGTAGGAGAACAGTCAAGAGGTTTGCAGAAATTAATTTCATCTATATCTTTAGAAGAAATGAAAAATCAATTAATATTTCTTGGAGCATATATTTAAGCTTTAATTCTCAATTTAAGCGATCCGTAGGTATGCGGAGCGTAATAGCTCTATTGTCGTTTCTAGCTATGGGCGATCGTATTATTAAAATTATTGCTTACAGGCGATCTTGCGATCGCAAATTCAATCGAGTATTTTTTCTGAAGTCAACTAACTCTTGAATTGATTAAATTGTAATTAATACAAAACAAATTGAATTACTTGTAAAAATGAGCAAAGAAGTTTTCGACGAAATTAAAAGCGTTATTGCGACTATTTCAATACTTAAATATAGAGAAAAAACTTTTAGAGAAGAATTAGATTTTTTTAATCAAAAGGGTAATCTACAAAAAGATCCATGTGCTATGTTGTATTCTGGAGGATTAAAACGTCTAGAACATGAAGTAGGATTTCTTTGTGTTGATACATATTCTTTACATGAAGGTATCGAAAAAAAAAGATCACTTTACGCTAGAGTTATTAAAAATAATGGAAAAACTTTATCGAAAGTAGACAAGCCTAACATAAATGATGTTAAAGAAAATTACGATATATCAATGGTAAACCGTCCATGTACTGAGGAAGAAAAAAATACTCTCATAGAAATGAGCGAGAAAGAAAACTATGAACAGAGGAAACAATCTAGAGATCTTGATGGAATTACTTCTTCTGAGCATTCAAAACTGGATGAATGGGTAAATCAAATTTTAGATAAAGAAGTTTTATCAGAACTCGAAAATTATAGGAATGAGTTTGCACATCGACTTGATAGCTTAGATAACTTAAAGCGTGAATTATTAGACGGAAATCCTAAATGTATTCATAAGATGCTTGATGTAGTATTGAAAGTATTAACTGAATATGAGCAGAGTTTACAAAATATTCTAGGTTATACTAAATCTCTACATTGTTTTGGGATAACCAACTTTCATTATGATTCACTATCCAGATTAAAAGAGTATGAGCTAGGTCAATCTATCTCAAAATTCAACAGTACGATCGTCGATACCTGAAAACTATCCAACTTACATCCCAAAAATTATCAGTCAATTTAAACATGACTTTTGTCATGTCGAGAAGATGCTGTAGCGTTTTATTATTTGTAAGTGGGGAGTAAGAAGGAGCAGTTAATGAGTAAAAGGAAGATCGATACTGACTCGCTGGCAATTCCTTCTATTGGGAAAACTATCCGTTACATTGAATGGATTGCTATTATTACATCGGCGATCGCTATTTTAGTTAATGGTATTTTATTAGACGATAAATCTCATCTTCCTAGAGTATTTTCCGATCTGGTAGTCCTAATTTTAGTACTTTGTCTTGCTCCATTAAGTTCGATCTTTCCCATTAATCGTCCTCTGTGGCAAAAAAGAATCTATATACTGTTAGAGTTAGTTTTAATTCTACCGACTCGATTATCGGAAGTTAATTTAGAATTAATTTTGTTCCTGATTTTTGCCAAAGCTAGTTTGTTATTAAACCGTAAAGATGTTATTACTATCGTCG
>JBDKJC010000418.1:0-4316 GCA_039796815.1 Cyanobacteriota bacterium
TCGCTTGGATTGACGCGATTAGTAAAGTTAATGACCGACGGTGTACTAGTACCGCATATCGATTTAGAAGCACCCTGGAGTGAAATTGCTCGAGTTGCTCAACAATTAACTGACAGACAGTTTCTCGGCAAAGCTGTTCTACACATTCAACCTTCAGACTAAAAAATTATTAACTATTAACCGTTTACTAATTTAAGCTTCCTGTAAATTAAACTTAATAAATACCAAAACACTACTAATTAAAAAGCCAATAATAAAACCAAATAAGTGAGCATGAAAACTAACCTGCGGAATTAAATGATCGAAAATAAATTGCACAATAACGATTAAAATAATTTGCTGTAATCGACGTTTAGCAGTAACAGAGTGTCTTCTCTTAAGCCAAATTTGCAAAAAAATAGCTAAGATTGCGCCAATTAAACCCATAATTGCTGCTGAAGCACCAACTAGAAAAACATTATTTAATCCTAATTCAAAAGCGAATAGCGTAAAAGTCAACATTGAACCGATACCGCTAACTAAATAAATTGTTAAATAATACTTTACTCCTAGACTCAACTCAATCAAGCGCCCGATAAAAAATAGCGATAACATGTTTGTTGCTAAATGAAATAAGCCGTAGTGCAAAAAATTAGCTCCAATTAATCGCCACCATTCTCCAGCTAAAACTTTTTCCGGAATTAAAGCTCCCAAACGTTCCAAAACTAAATAATTCTCGCTGCCTCCTAACTTAACCTCTAATCCGTAGATTAGTAAATTTAAACCAATTAGTATATACGTTGTATAGGCTATTTTATGATGGCTAATTTTCATGCAAAATATTTAGATTTAATCGATTCAATAGCTTTAGCAGTCTGAATTCAAACTGAAAATTAAAATAATTACACGCATCTTTTAAATTGTTATTCAAAAAATAATTAGTAATTTAATTTAAACGTTTAATTTGGTTTTATTGTATTAATAAGATAAAGGTTATATTACAACTAATATGTGGAGTTATCATAGCGTTTTATCTTGCTCCAGCGGGATATATACAATACTTCCATTACCAGTAAGTAAAATTACTTAATTCTTGTTTGAGAATACAGGAGTTGTCGAAAAGAAAAAATTTATGCTTTATGCTTATTTATTTTGAAACTCAACTTTTAATCTAATTAAAATTAATCAAAGTCGTTAATATAGGTAAACTAACCTTGTTCTGCCTAACTGCACCATGCCTCTGTTTCGTATAGTAGCTCTATTCCTTGGTCTGAGCTTAATTCTCGGCTTATCAATTTGGTTGGTGACATCTCTGTCTCACCTATATATGCAGATTTCTTTCACTGCACCAATTTTGGCTAATTTACTGCTGCTGTTGGTGATAGTTTTGATCGGCTCTTTAGTAGGCGGTTATATCTATTACATTAACAAGTATACACGTCGAAGATCTCGAGGGAAGCCAGGAAAACGCCGAACTAATCGAGTCAGAATACCAGAAGAAAAAACTCAGGTGGCGGCGCAGAATCTTCAGGCGTTGAAACAGCAGGTAGGGCAAATACAGGACAAAATTGCCCAAAAAGCTATCTTAGGCAGATCGAGGCAGATCGAGGCAGATTTACAACGGGGAGAAGTTAAAGTCGTGATCTTTGGGACAGGATCGGCAGGAAAAACTTCTTTAGTTAATGCCCTCATTGGCGAAATCGTCGGGGAAACTAATCCGATCATGGGGACAACTACCCAAGGAGAAACCTATAGTCTGAAGCTGCGGGGAGTAGGCAGAGAAATCCTAATTATTGATACCCCTGGTATTTTGGAAGCGGGTATTGCGGGAACAGAGAGAGAAAGAGTCGCCAAACAGCTAGCCACTGAAGCCGACTTACTGGTATTTACCGTCGATAATGATTTGCGTCAGTCAGAATATGAGCCTTTAAAAACTTTAGCTGAAATTGGCAAGCGATCGCTTTTAGTGTTCAACAAAACAGATCTCTATACCGATGAAGATCGGGAAATGATTTTAGGCAGACTCAAAGAAAGAGTAAAAACCTTTATTCCTGTCAGTGACGTAACGGCTATCTGTGCCAATCCCCAACCAGTACAGTTAGCTACAGGAGAAATTATCGATCCTCCAGTAGAGATTTTACCCTTGATCAAGAGACTGGTGGCAGTATTGAGGGCAGAAGGAGAAGACTTAATTGCCGATAATATCTTGCTTCAGTCTCACCGTTTAGGAGAAGAAGCCCGCACCATTATTGAAAATCAGCGACGTAGAGAGTCAGATAAAATCATCGATCGCTATCAATGGATTAGCGCGGGGGTAATTGCCGTCACCCCTGTCCCTGTAATAGATATGTTAGCCACGGCTGCGGTTAATGCTCAGATGGTGATTGAAATTGGCAGAATCTATAACATTGAGCTAGATCTCGAACAGGGTAAAGAATTAGCCTTGTCTTTAGGGAAAACTCTGGTTAGTCTTGGGGTAGTTAAGGGGGCAGTAGATATCTTAGCCAAGGCACTCCAGCTTAATTTTGCTACTTATATCGTCGGCAAGGCCATTCAAGCCGTATCTGCGGCCTATCTAACTCGCATTGCTGGCAAAAGCTTTATTGAATACTTTAGGCGTAACCTCGACTGGGGCGATGGTGGCATGACAGAAGTAGTACAGCAGCAGTTTCAACTTAGTCGGCGAGATGAGTTTGTCAAATCCTTTGTCCAGGACGCAATTTCTAAGGTGGTGCAACCTCTATCAGAAGCTTGGGGAGATGAAGATCTAGAAGAAGAAGAGGAAGCTCAATTAGTATCGGAAATGGTTGCTGAATTAGAGGATGATTGGTAACCAGTGCTTTGTCAATTGATTAGCATTAATCTTGCCCACTTGGTACTTTTCCAAATCATAAAAAACAAAATAGAAGCGATCGAAGCACCAAGATTCCACTTAAGACATTGTTTCAATAGTAAGGAGCTTTTTTGCGCTCGAAATACTTCTATTTGGCTCGTGATGTTATCTTGGTGATTTTGTAGGTTAGCAATGATATCTGTTTTCAGTTTCTGAAGATTGGCAGACTCGGGAATATTTACCGTTTGTCTAGCTTGCTGTTGTAAGATCGCTGCAATCTCATTTTTAGAGTCGGCTGCTGCTAACTGTTGCTGAAACTGCTGAAGATTATCTCTTTGCCTCATAAACTGAGCATCAGTTGTGGCGTCGTGTTGATTATAAATCCGCCAACTATTGTTAATGTTTAAAGGGATGACCAGAATTAAAACAACTGCTGCAATTAAAGATACCCAAGAAAAAACTTTGAGCAGAATTACTTCTATGAAAGAGCGATCGCTTTTTGGTCCAGAGAAAATCAAGACTATCGCCAGTAAGGTAAAAGGAGTTCTTTCAATAAATGCTCCCATCGTTTGCAACTGCGACAGGGGATATGTTTGAGCTGGCATCCGCAACAATAATAAATCGACTACCGCCAGCAATAGTAAGCCATAGCCAACTAGACGTAAAATACTTGACGAAAATACTTGTCTTTTTTGACTTTGTAAAGTGGTCATCGACTTATTTTAAATTAGTTGAATTGAAACCTATCTAGTATAGTCTTGACCCTTGCAGATCGCATACCTCTTGCTACATCTAACTATTAATTCTCAAAAACAGCAAAATTATGTAGTGGCAAGAATAATTTAAGCGATCGCCACTTTTTTTAAGACCTAAATACTTTTTAACAGCAATTGACAGCTTCTAATCAAGTAATCAGGGAAAGCGCATAATTGCATCTCGACAAATCTTTAATCTTTAATTATTTCTGGAGCTTAGTTAGATACTTCTGCCATTTCAATAGTTCGATTATCAATATCTTTAACCAAGAAATTTAATGGTCGATCCCGACGAATCTTATACTTCAAGCGTCTGGATTGCACCCTCAACAATAAAGCTTCTAAACAGTCACGGTCAAAGCAGACATGGCGTTGACGCTCTTTATAGCCACCGCTTGCACCCGCAATAATATGCAGTTGGGTATTTTTTCTCAATTGATACCAGAGTCCATCAGCACCGTTAAGAGTACTACTGCCAGGAGTTGCCGACATATACAGAGGGTCAAGCCCTCCTGCTCCCATGGCCTGTTCGTAGTTATAGTAATAGTGTAAGGGTACATCCGCTGCGGGCAGATCTAATAATCCTTCATAAAATCTCTGGGCATTTTGTAAGTCCGACACCATAACCGTGTATACTTTTGGTGCGCTACTAAGGAACATCCACATTGCCCCTGCATAAGCCACCAACAGCATGACCATTACCCCCTGAGTAGAAAAAAGACTATCCAAAGCGATCGGGGGTAAAAACG
>JBDKJC010000419.1:0-4315 GCA_039796815.1 Cyanobacteriota bacterium
AGGGGTTCTCCCAGCAACGAAGTGGCATAGGGTTTATTCGCTGGTACTTCTGATGATAAAGCTAAGGGATACCAGTAATTTTTTAAAAATTCCATCTTGTAAAATCTCCCAGATTCTAATTTTTATCGAAAGCTCTAAGCTATAAGCTTTAAGCTATAAGCCTTTAGTTGACTAACTGCGTAGTGGGCGATCGCGCGACGCAAAGAACGCGAAGCTAATTTTTTATGGCTAGTCCTGAAGACGGGTTTCACGGTCAAGCCGTTTATTCTGATTGAAGTTTAAAGCTTATAGCTTATAGCTGGGGCAAAGCCCCTTTATCTATTTGTAGCGATCGCTTCAATGATGCTGACGTTAGAACGGGTAGGAATGATTTTATTGAGCATAAAACCAGCCGCTTCAAATAACGATTGATATTCCGCAGCTGTCCGTTCGCGACCACCCGAAAAGTTAACTAACATGTGTAAATCGATTAATTTGCCAAAAAATGGTTCATTCCCAGGAGGAATAATCTGTTCTACTACTAAAAGCTTGCTATCTTGGTTCATAGCATGACGGCAATTACGCAGAATTGCGATCGCACTTTCATCGTCCCAATTGTGCAGCACATATTTTAAAAAGTAGGCATCAGCACCTTGGGGGACTGAGTTAAAAAAATCACCTGCTATGAGTTCACAGCGATCGCTTACACCCTGGGATTGTAATACTGTCTGAGCATTGGCGATCGCTGCTGCTTGGTCAAACAGAATGCCTTGTAGATGGGGATTAGCTTTTAAAATCGAGGCAATTAAGCTACCGTTACCACCACCTATATCGACTAATTGACTAATACCTGAAAAATCATAACCATTAACAATTGCTGGTTTAATTGCATCGGAAATATTCTTCATGGCGCGATCAAATACTGCACCCGATGCTTCATTTTGTTGGTAGTAATCAAACACGGGCATTCCATATTCTTGCTCAAAGGCACTCTCGCCCGTTGTTAAGCTATGAAGCAAGTTACCCCAAGCGCGATAATATTCTCCTCCCCCAAGCAAAATTGAGTCACGCATTGAACCAGCCACATCGCTACGAAGTCCTTGTGCAATAGGAGTTAGGCTAAAGTAACCTGGTTCTTGTTCGGCAAAAACATCTACATTAGCTAAGGCGCGCAATAATCTATAGAGAGAATAGGAATCTGTATTTGTAGCATTAGCTAGTTCATTGTAGTGCTTTGCTCCATCTTTAAGCAGATCGGCGATTTTTAATTTCGCAGCAGCATAGAGGGACTGCGAAATCCAGTAACCGCTAGACATTTGTAGTAATGCCATTCTTGCTTGAATATCTGCGGGCGGTTGCCCTTTTTTCTGCTGTAGTTGCATAGCAAATTTATTGATAATTTACAAACTTTGCTTATTCTCACACCAGATTTCAATTCATGAGTTTAACTAAAGTGTAATTTACGAATATGTTTTGTCTATTTTTTGTTTCTCAAAGTTTTTAATATTATTATTTTTATGTAGTTTTTATTTACCTAATATTCTGTTTTTATCGCTTGCTGAAACTATCTATTTTTTGTTATTTTGCGTAAGTCACTTACTTATTCCAATTCCAACTGCAATGAAGGCATTAATCGTTGTAAATTCTTGAGAGATTTACTTTGCCAAGGATTCTTTTTGGCACCAAGCACAATCATTTGAATATTTTGGCGTTTACGCACGTCAATAACGAATCTGGATAAGATGCTGATTCCCGAACTGTTGAGAAAACTGAGTTGAGTTAGGTCTAAAACGATTTTTTCAGGTTCTTGTTGAGCAACTTGATTCAATAGAGCAGAAATGGAGGCGTATTCGCCACTACCATTAAGTCGCAAAGAACCGTCAAAAGTAATCTGGTGAGATGTCTGATCGTAGATGACGCTGTAGTTTGTGCTTTTAATCTCCATAATCGTCTCAAAAAATGAATATTTTGCTGTATTTTAAAATTAGCTAGGGTCAAAAAAAGCAACTTTCTTTGTTCAGCTATCTTAACCTTGAAAAATCTAAATTAAATTAATAGTTGTTGGTATTCATAGAAACTAGTTACTAATCTTATTTTCGTTTCAAGATCACTAAGGTAATATCGTCATAAACCTGCTCAGTTCCAATATGCGATCGCAAGTCCTGAATGACCGCCTGACGGATATCCTGAGCCGATCGCTGCCAATTTTGCTGTACTACAGCACATAATTGCTCTAAACCATAATGACTCCCCTGAGAGTTTTCTGCCTCTGTGATCCCATCAGTATATAGTACGGCTACTTCTGACTTAGCTAAAGGAATTTTAGTTTCAAACACAAAATCTTCAATGCTTTCTGCCAAACCCAGGGGAAATCCTAAATCCACCGTATCAATTCTCTCGATTTCCCCTTGTCGTACCAGCAAAATTTCTTCATGTTGACCGCTAATGCTTAAAACACCTTCATAGTAATCGACTAGTGACAACGAGATATTTTTATCAGAGTTTAAACGCTGGACATTTTTATAAATTGTGCGGTTGAGTACCTCAAATAGACGCTTGGGATCGGTTTCATTATTCTCAATCAGAGTCCGAATTGCCGTCTGTACCATCAGCATCAAAACACCACTTTCTAAACCATGACCTGAAACATCACCAATGCCAATAATAATTCGTCCCTGATGCTGCACTACGTCATAGTAATCTCCGCCAATTTCAGCAGCAGCCTCGCTAAATCCAGCAATTTCTAAAGCCTCAATTTGATGCAGCTCTTTTTCTTTAGGTAACAACATTTGTTGTAGTCTTTGAGTTACTTCCAATTCACTACTAAGACGAGTATTTTCAACCTGCAAACAATTATTGAACTGACTGATTTTTTGGTTAGCTTGCGCTAATTGCCTCATGTAGATTGATTCTAAATCTCGTAATCTTTTTTGTTCTAAACAGGCTCCTAGTCTAGCTTTTAATAATGTAGAGTTAAAAGGTTTGGTGAGATAGTCTTCTGCCCCCATTTCAATACATTTAACGACGCTATCTGTTTGCTCTAGCGCCGAAATCATAATAGTTGGAATATGTTTCCAAGGACTATGACGAATCCATTTTAAAACCTGATAACCATCGATTTCAGGCATGATAATATCAAGTAGAATTAAATCAAAAGACCCTGTTTGAATCATCTGTATGGCTTGCTTGCCATCTTTTGCTGTTCCAGTCTGATAACCTTCTGCCTGCACCTGAGCGGCTAAAATTTCTCGATTAATGGTACTATCATCTACCACTAAAATCTTGTAGCTTTTGGCTGGTGATAGTTGCTCTCGATCTAAAGGAAATCTATTAATAACAACGTTAGTACTAACATCTAGAACAGTGGACTCTAAAAGTTTGATATTGGAAGTGGCAACCGCAATTAATTTGGGAATTTCCTGTAATAGTTGGTTAGCTGCACGATTAATCTCCTCTACCTTCAGCACAAAATTTTTGTCCACCAGGGAAATTAATTGCTGAGTGCGATCGATAACTACTTGGGTTGGTTGCGCCAACTGAGTTTGTAATTGCGGATTGTTAATGATTTGCTGTAGATCTTGCCAATCTCTAGTGAATTTTGTCGGATCGAAGAAAGTGTTAACTGAAGCTAATAACTCCACACCACAGGCTCGAATTTGCTTTAGCTCTTGAAGATATGTCACATCTTGATTAATCTCAGTAATTTCTTCAATGATTATTTCGCTATAGCCGATGATGGCATTGATCGGTATGCCTAATTCTTGACGTAGCTGAAATAGTTGAGATAACGGTGAGTTACTATCGGTAAACATAAAATGTAAGCTTAATTAAAGCTGAAAGAGGATGCAATGCCGTTATTTAGTTAGCGATCTATATTGCCCAGATTTAATCCAAAATATTGACAATTAGTTTTATTTGAGCGAAGACGGTACTAGATTCGATCTAGGTCACTGCCATTGAGCAATTTAACTTTTAATTTTATGAATACTAGATTATTAAATTAGAATAGGTATTTTAGTTTTATTTTATTTTAATCTCAGTTAACTAATATCTTGAGAATTTAATTGGCTTGCCAAACTAGAAAATAAGCGTTAGCTAATAATTATAGTTGATTAGATGTTCTACGAAATGCAGTTCAAGGTAGGAAAAATAGCTCAGTTAAAAGCAGCTAGTTTATCCTCAAGCTCAAGCCTCACAATTGACAATTTACGCGAGTCAACAATTATTTTTGACGCTCATAATAACTGTCTGTTTTTAAATCAAGCAGCAGAACAAATATTCAGAGATCGCTCTAAAATTTCTTTACTTGGGGATTGGATTCAAGATAAAGTTAAAG
>JBDKJC010000420.1:0-4312 GCA_039796815.1 Cyanobacteriota bacterium
TTAGTGCCAATCAGCTTGGCTGTACCTGCTTGAACTGCTTCTGGTCTTTCTGTAGTTTCTCTTAGCACCAACACAGGTTTGCCTAAACTGGGTGCTTCTTCCTGTAGTCCGCCCGAATCGGTTAACAACAAATGACAGCGAGCGATCGCGCCAACCAGTTCGCTATAGTCTAATGGTTCTGTCAGAAATACTCTCGGGCGATCGCCTAATGCTGCTTTAATTGGCTCGCGCACCGTGGGATTACGGTGCAGAGGTAACAGTAAGGCTGTATCAGGGAAACGATCCAAGATGGCATTAAATCCCTGCAAAATATCTGCCAAAGGCTTGCCCCAGTTTTCGCGACGATGAACCGTAGCCAGCAATACGCGATATTGTGACCAATCTAAATTGGCGATCTCACATTTTGGCTGTTTTCCCGCTACGGTTAGTAAAGTATCAATCACCGTATTACCTGTATGATGAATTTCTCCCGTCACTCCAGACTTTTGCAGATTTTTAACTGCTAATTCAGTGGGCGCAAAATGTAGTTGAGCAATTTGTGAGATCAAACGACGGTTGGCTTCTTCAGGATAAGGATTGTATAGATTATCAGTACGCAAGCCTGCTTCGACATGAGCGATCGCAATCTGATGATAAAAAGCAGCTAGAGCAGCAGCAAAGGCAGTTGTGGTGTCACCTTGAACAAAAATTAACTGCGGTTTAATCTGGGTGAAAATTTCACCCAAACCCTGCAAACTATCACAGGTAATACTGCTTAGGGTTTGCTGCGGTTTCATAATCCCTAAATCAAAATTTGCTTTGAGGTCGAATAGCTCCATTACCCGATCGACCATTTCTCGGTGTTGTCCCGTCAGAATCAAATGGGTTTTAATTGGAGTTCCCTTAAGCTGTTCGATCACTGGAGCGAGCTTAATTGCCTCGGGGCGAGTTCCTAAAATTACTCCGACAGAAATTGGTCTAGTCATAATCCCTCAACGCAACAACAGAACTAATCATGCTTTTTGACAGTAAAAAACCCAGTATACTCTGGGCTTTTTCGGTTCGTATGCGCGATCTCGCTAATTATTGAGCATATTTACTGTTGGGGATTTAGTTTTACACTCAGTAATCAACGACAGAATAGACATTAAACCAGTGATTTAAACTTTTATGGTCACAGATAATTATTGATTAACTTCAACTTGGCAGGTTAATGGACACGAAGCGTACACAGGAATATTGATTAAATCTTTTTCCCCATGTAACCAGTTTAGCCAGCTTACCTCTTCAGGATTAATTCCTTTGAAAGCCAAAACCGCAGCTCCGATTACGACGACCGCCACATTCAGACTAAAAATACTCCCTGTCACGAGCAAAACTGCGCTAATAGGTAGAAATGTTTGTAAAACAATAGTCGCCAGCAGACCGACTGTAACTATTAAAGCTCCTACGGGAAAACCAACTACTAGTAGACAGACTGTTAATGTAAAACTCCAAATCAAAAAGCTTTTGATTAAACCAACATAACTATTCTTTCGGGTAGTTTCCATAATTTTGAAAATCCTTAAACATAAACAACAACGAAGCGAAAATCAGACTTTATTTCTTTTGAATAAACTAAGTATAAGAAAGTTCAATCAGAAAAATACACTTTGAAAATATATTTTTACATTTAGCAATACACAAACTTGCTCATCAATCATCACTCTTTAATCTTAAGTTCCTAGATTTTCCTCGATCCCCATCGTTTAAAGACAAATTTAGACTCTTTTAGAGAAAATGCTAATTTTTACCATAATATCTTTACTCTTACTTGATTTGTATCTAGACCAGAGGTCATAAGAGTAGATAAGTATAAATACTTATTGCTTTAATATTAAAAAATTAGCTTCAAGTTTACAAGGCAGTAATGAATTAAAAGCTAACAAACAACATTTTGTCAGACAAAACTATTAGCTATTAAGTAATGATAAGCATGACAATTTAAGTATCATTTTTTACAAATATCGTAATTTTAAAAAGCTTAATTAACTAAGCATAAAACTTAATAAATTCAACAAGAACAATTAACTCAAAATTTAGATGGTTAGAAACTTGGGGGTCTTGGGCATACTAATTAGATAAAAACAATAGAACTCTGGCACATAATAATAATGAATCAAAAAGTAGATCGGCAATCTCGACCACTGCCACCACCCCCACCATCAACTATTGGCAGAACTAGTAATTCATCACCTGTGGCAGTAAAATCTGAAAATTCTGCCGTTAAAGCGACAACATCAGCGCCAAACAACAAACCCCAGAGAGCTGCTGGTCAACCATCTTTAGCCTATATTGTCAAACAGGCATACGACAAAGGATACTCCGATATTCATGTGGGAGTAGGAGAAATCCCCAGAATGCGCGATCGCGGAGAAATGGCGCTAACCGAGTATCCTAAAACCGATCGCCAGACTTTTATGAGTTGGCTACACGAAATTTTAAGCGATCGCGAAGTAGAACAGTTCAAGCGGGAACTAGAATTTGATGGTGCAACTCAGTACGAGTTTGCCAGAGTCAGGATTAACGTTTTTGATACTTTGCGCGGTCCTGCGATCGTCATGCGTTTAATTCCCCTGAAAATTTTGACCATGGAAGACTTGGGTTTACCCCCAGTTTTTCAAGATATTTCTGACCAGCATAAAGGTTTAATTCTCGTTACAGGACCGACTGGTTCGGGTAAATCGACCACCATGGCAGCAATGGTAGACTACATCAATACCGAACATGCCAAGCATATTATTACCATTGAAGATCCGATTGAATTTGTCCATCGCAGTAAACGCTCTTTGATTAAACAGCGAGAAGTTGGCATCAACACCCACAAGTTCGATCATGCTCTCAAAGCAGCATTGCGGGAAGATCCTGATATTATTCTGATTGGAGAAATGCGCGATCGCGAAACAGTCAACACGGCGCTAAAAGCAGCCCAAACAGGTCACTTAGTCATGGGAACGTTGCATACCAATAGTGCAGTTAAAACTATTGAAAGGATTTTGACTCTCTACACTGCTGAAGAACAGGATGCAATGCGCATAGCCATTTCCGAATCTCTAGTGGCTGTAATCTCTCAAGGATTATGTCGCACCACTGATGGCAAGAGGGCTGCGTATCATGACATCATGGTTAATACAGAAACCGTCAAAGAATATATCAAACAAGGTAAGTATGATGAGATTCATAACTTAATGTTGGATGGAGAATATGACGGGATGATTACTACCAATCAAGCTCTGTTTAATCTTTACGAAGAAGGCAGAATTACCGAAGAAGTGGCCATGGAAATGTCTCCAACAGCTAATGAAATGGCAATGATGCTCAGAGGCAGAATTTAGATGCAGCAACATTTATCATGTTCGATCATGCTATGGTATCTATACTCATCATACAAAAATAGATATACTTGAAAAGTATTACTGTTAAGTAGTCAGCAGTTTTCCAACTGTAGGGTTGGAGATCGCGATCGGCAATAAATGATAAATGTTCTACCTCAAGTATTTAAAGGGCTAGCCTTGTTTACACCAGGGGGAGATTTGATTTATGGCATCAATTCCAATAAACAAACTCAATGGCATGCTCATTTATGTCATGAGTTACAAAAGATGCTCAATTTAGCAGATTCTCCTCATTTTCTCGTACCTGGATATACGGCCACAGTAGAGCGTTGGTTAGACCCTTCAACTCATCAGCTACAGACTATTGCCGAAGTTTATCCCGCAGTACAACAGTATATTCCTTTATTACAAGCCCTATTTGAACTCGATGCAAAAACTGAATGGCAAATTGCTCCTTGGCAAGAAGAGCATTGTCATCGGGCAGTAATTGAAACTTATAAACTCCATTTTCCGCAACTTTGGCAACGACAAGATCTAGTTGTTCGTCTTGATCCTAAACAATCAGCCAAATTTACTTCTCAAGACTTAGGCACACTTCAGTATTTTGGAGAGACAAAAGCATCTACTCCATCTGCCCAGATTGAAGCGTACAATCTACGTCTATTTATTTCTAGTCAGAATGATAGTGCCGAGAAAACTTTAAGCAACTTGCATCAGCTCTTAGAAGAGAGACTAACTCATCCCTACAACTTAAAAGTGATTGATATCGCTAAAAACCCCGAACAGGCAGTAATGCATCAAGTTTTAACTACTCCTACTTTAATTCGAGTCTCTCCAGGCCCGATCAAACGTATTGTGGGACAGCTTGACGATATTTCTAGAGTTTTACAGATTATTTCTAGTTTTCATTAATTTTGATCCCTTTAGGCTAAGGTTTCTGGACAGTAACCTAGTCCGAT
>JBDKJC010000421.1:0-4295 GCA_039796815.1 Cyanobacteriota bacterium
TGCAAATTATTTTAAATCCGCCTTAAGTTAGATAAAGCGAGCCATCGCCATGTTAATTTTGGACAAGACAAAAAGTTAAACACAATTGGCGAATAGCAGGAGTCGGAAGTATCTTGGACATTCAACCTACAGCACCAGAATTACTACGGGAAGATATTAGCGAATATGTGGCTCAACTACAGCTACATATGGCATTACAGGCTCGTAACTTACTTCCCAATCTCACCAACAGCACGATGACTACTAGCCGACAGCAGATGTTGCAGGAAACTCAGGCGATCGCCGAAAAATTTGCTTCGCGTCAATCTTTATAATCTAATTAAGTTATAGCTAAATAATAAAATAAGTCTAGTTTCTCTTCACTTAGGCTTATTTTCGCTAGTTCAAATAGCTAAACCTAATGGCTTTAATAAAAATTTGACAATCAACAATTACCTTGTTTTCAAATTCTGCTCCTTCCTGTGCAGATTAATTTGTTTCTTAGGAGTTGAATAACTCAATCTATTGCTCACAACGAGATCGCGTCGGTGCTAAAAAACAATAGTATTACTCAGAGAATATACGCAAATATTAAATAGTTTTAAACGAAAATGAATCAAAGGACGATCGCTATTGTTTGCGTCTTAAAAAATAAATGATATAACTGACATATAGTTTAGCCCCTAATAAATTAGTCATATTTTATAATAACTATTATTATTTAAGTGATTTTCAATTAAACTAGCGTTAAATTGATTAAAATTGGGGCGATAAATAGAGAGAAGTATATTAATATTAGATAAAATTATATATATTGAAGAATAAATTATTATCTACCTGTGTAGTTTGACTACTAGTTTTGAATCAGTAACTCTTAAAAAGCTATTTAAAGTTCAGGCAATAGTTAAAAATTTTTCAAACCACACAATCTAAACTATTGCTCATTACCAATTAATGGTAGATGAATAAGTATAACGGAAAACTACAAGAACAAATACTGATCGTAGATGATTTACCAGAAAACGTCAGGCTTCTATCATCGCTATTAATTGAACAAGGCTATAGCGTTAGCTCTGCTACCGATGGTAAGATGGCATTGTCGGTTGTCAAACAAAAATGCCCAGATTTGATCTTACTAGATATTATGATCCCGCAACTGGATGGTTATCAAGTTTGTCGTTACTTAAAATCTGAAGCAAAAACTAAACATATTCCCATCATTTTTTTAAGTGGCTTAGACTCAGAGCTTGATAAAATTGAGGCTTTTAAAGTTGGAGGAGTAGATTATATTACCAAGCCATTCTTTGTTGAGGAAGTAGTTTTTCGCGTCAAAGCTCAATTAGCCAGTATTCAACAGCAGCAAAAATTTCAGCAAATCCTCAAGGAACAGATCGCCGAACGAAAAATCGTCGAACAAGAATTAAATAAGTCTCGTGCCTTACTTACAGGGGTTTTAGACAGTTCTCTAGACGGAGTAGCAGCCTTTGAAGCAATTCGCGATCGCCAGGGTGAAATTGTAGATTTTCGGTGGTTAATTGCTAATCCTGTAGCTGCGATGACAGTTGGCGGTACAATTGAGACTCTTAAAGGAAAAAGGCTTTTTGTCGAAAATCATTTGGGTCACCTATTTGATGGTCTATTCGAGCTATTTGTGCAGGTGGTAGAAACCTGTACTGTTTTAGAACAAGAGTATTACTATAACTCTTCCTCTCTTAAAACTTGGTTTCAAATCGTCGCGGTAAAATTAGGGGATGGTTTGGCGATTACTTTCCGTGATATCAGCGATCGCAAGCAAATTGAAACGACGCTAAAAAACGCCAATTTGCGTCTGACTTATGAAGCAAATATTGATAGCCTGACCCAGATAGCTAACCGTCGTCGATTTGACGAATATATTAACCAAGAATGGTCGCGATGCGATCGCGAGAGAGAACACTTGTCTGTGCTGCTGTGCGATGTGGATTATTTTAAAGCCTATAACGATACCTATGGACATCAAGCAGGAGATAGCTGTCTATACGAGGTAGCCAAGGGAATTGAAAGAGCTGTAAAGCGACCTGCTGATATAGCCTTCCGCTATGGTGGAGAAGAGTTTGCGGTTATTTTGCCTCATACTAATGGCGAGGGAGCGATTAAAGTAGCGGAAGAAATTCAAGAACAGATCCAAGATCTCAAGCTTATTCATGCTACTTCTCAAATTGGTCACACCGTCACTCTCAGCGTTGGTGTGGCTAGCATTGTTCCCAATCCTCAAACCTCATCCCATAACCTAATATCTGCTGCTGACAGTGCATTATATGATGCCAAACTTCAAGGTCGCAATTGTATTATTTACCGCTCTGTCGAGCCAGCCTAAAGTTTAATTTCAGTGCTAATTGTTACCTTTATTATTTAGTTAGTCGATAACAACGTGATTACCTTGACCTGAAATTTGCTGCCATCAACAAAAAAAGATTTACTTTAAATACTGAAGTCAAAACCAATCAATTCCTGTAAGATATCATTCTATAAGTAAAACAGAGATAGGTGTTGTCGGTATCGATTAGTAATTTATTAAAGGCGGTTTATTTAAGAAGCTACCAAGATGATTTGTTTAAATTATCTAAAAATATTAGCCCTGTTTGATCATAGACTATTGTTAATAGCTGATTGTTGATTATTATCTCGGCAGAAATTGTCAAATCTTTTACAGTTATGTTGTGATTTGTCAATCTCAAAGTTATAAGATCGATATATTCTTAACTCAATTTACCGTCTCGATTATTGAGGGTTAATTGACGATCGGTTCACCTTTTTTACTCAGTAATCGCTAAAAATAAAAATATATATTTCTATTTATTCACATTTATAATTGTTTAATATCAGAGAATATTCGTGATTAAAATACTAGTGGTAGACGATCAAAACTTCACCAGGCAAGCTCTACAAACGATTCTGGAAAATGAGCCAGATTTTGAAGTAGTGGAGAAAGCTACTAGTGGTGCCGAAGCAATTAAATACTTAGAACAATACCAGGTTGATATTACTATTGTCGATCTAGAAATGCCTGAGATGAACGGTTTAACCCTGACTAAAATACTTAGTCAACGTTTTCCTGAAACTAAAACAATCATCCTCAGCAGTCACGATCATGAAGAGCAGATTAACTGCGCCGTAGAATCTGGTGCTAGGGGTTATCTGCTTAAAAATACTTCAGCTCAAGAAATTGGGGATACAATTCGTGCGGTGCAACGCGGCTATTTTCAGCTAGGACCAGGATTATTTGAAAAGCTACTATCTCATTTAATTCAAGAAAGAGAAAAAGCTGCGGAAAATTTAGTAGATCTACAGAGTAAATATGCGCGATCGCTTTCTGAGTTAGAACAAAAAATTGTGACTCAAAACGATGCGCAAAGAACAGCAATGTATCAAGAATTAGAGCTTCAGATACTTAATCTCAAACAAGATTTTCGCCAGGGATTAGGAAATTTTCAGTCTCAGGTAAGTAAACAATTACAAACTGGAATTGAAGCAGCAAGTTCTCAGATGAACCGTTCTGTACCCGATATGTATAAAATAGAGATGCAGATCGACCAGCGGAATTTAGAACAGCAAAGGTATATCAACACCTTGTTTGCAGGTAATAAACAAGCTTTGCGAAAATTAGAAAATCAAATCTATATAATACGCTATTTTGTAATCTTCCTCAGCATTATTTTCTTTATCGTGGGAGTCAGTGCCTTGATTCTTAACTAAAATTGTGTTTGCTTAAGAAAGTGTTGGGAAGTACAATTCGATTTTCCTAAATTTTGCTACTTATTTCGGTAATCCCTACAAGACTAATTAATTTAATAATTTAGATAATGTTTCTTAGCACTCACTACTGAAGAGTGCTAAATTTGCAAATGAAAGATGTAGCGAAAGGTCAAAGAAAATCCTATGGCGAAGATTGTTTCGTTTAATGAAGAGTCAAGACGAGCATTGGAAAGAGGCGTAAATTCTCTGGCTAATGCAGTAAAAATTACTCTAGGGCCAAAAGGTCGTAATGTTCTATTGGAAAAGCAGTTTGGCGCACCACAAATTGTCAATGACGGAATTACCGTCGCCAAAGAAATTGATCTAGAAGATCCTTTAGAGAACACTGGCGCGAGATTAATTCGGGAAGTAGCCTCTAAAACCAAAGACAATGCGGGGGATGGAACAACTACCGCCACTGTCATTGCTCAAGCACTGATTAAAGAAGGTTTAAAAAACGTGGCAGCAGGAGCAAATCCTGTAGCCTTAAAAAAAGGTTTAGATAAAGCTACTACCTTTTTGGTCAAGGAAATTGCTACTGT
>JBDKJC010000422.1:0-4281 GCA_039796815.1 Cyanobacteriota bacterium
CCTGGCTTAAGTTTTTCAAAGTCATTGGTGCTTTGATTGTGGAGATAGCGCAATCGATCTGCCCCTGTAATTTTGAGTAAACCCCAACCAGAGCGATCGCCAATTGCCACCCCGCGATCTATTGCAGCTAAAGCTCGATCATCATGACCAAAACCCAAAACAACACCCGTATCATCAAAAATTGCCCCCGCTGATGCTTGTATTTGTTTTAATTCCATTACGCTCATAATTGATTTCGCTCTCATGATGATCAGACTGTTTACTAAAAAAAGCTATTCCTAAAGGACGACACGCAGTTAGTGAGACCGAAGGGAATCCTTTAGGGCTTTAGCATACCGCTTCGCATATAGCTATTAGCTATTAGCCTTTAGCTCTAAAGATTACTTAAGTAAATAGCTAAGAGTTGATAGCTCCAGAAGAAGCCCTTTACTATTTATTATCTTCCGATAGTTCTGGTGATGGTCGCAAGATGTGGAAGTTGGGCAAGATTTGCTCATTGATTACCCTGATAATTTGACTGAGCAGGATTAATTAGATTAAAAAAGTTACAATTATTTAACAAAGACTATTAGTTTTTAGTTTCTTGGCACAGTGATCTGAAATTTGCTTTTAATTAGCTAAAAGCTAAAAGCTAAAAGCTAAGAGCTAAAAGCTAATTCTCAAGTACTCTAACCTCTAACTAAATTTTTGTAGTGGATACCTCTCAAACCAATTCCGTCACTTTCGACTCTATAGATTCAGCTTTGGCTGAAATCAAAGCAGGTCGTTCAATAGTTGTAGTAGACGATGAAAACCGAGAAAATGAGGGAGATCTCATCTGTGCGGCTCAGTTTGCCACCCCCAGCATGATTAACTTTATGGCAGTGGAGGCAAGGGGGTTAATTTGTTTAGCGATGACAGGCGATCGCCTTGATGATCTAGATCTGCCCTTAATGGTTAGCAAGAATACCGATAGTAATCAAACCGCTTTTACTGTGAGCATTGATGCATCCCCAAAGTTGAATGTCACCACAGGCATCTCCGCCGATGATCGCGCTCGCACTATTCAAGTGGCAATTAATCCCGCTAGTATTCCTGAAGATTTAGTCCGTCCTGGACATATTTTTCCTCTACGGGCTAGGAATGGTGGAGTGTTAAAACGGGCGGGACATACGGAAGCAGGAGTAGATTTGGCTCGACTAGCGGGATTGTATCCTGCGGGGGTGATTTGCGAGATTCAAAACCCTAATGGTTCAATGGCGCGTCTACCTCAGTTGATTGAGTATGCCCAAAAACATAACCTGAAATTAATTAGTATTGCCGATCTGATTAGCTACCGCCTCAAGCACGATCGCTTTGTCTATCGAGAATCTGTATGTCAGTTTCCCAGCCAATTTGGTGACTTTAAAATTTATGCTTATCGTAATGCTTTGGATAATACCGAGCATCTGGCGATCGTTAAGGGAGATCCTAGCGAGCTAGCTGTTAAACCAGCATTGGTCAGGATGCATTCAGAGTGCCTCACAGGAGATGCTTTAGGTTCAATGCGCTGTGACTGTCGGATGCAGTTGCAAGCAGCTTTAAAGATGATTGAGGCTCATGGTTTGGGAGTAGTAGTGTATCTGCGTCAAGAGGGTAGAGGGATTGGTCTGGTTAACAAGCTCAAAGCCTACACGTTACAAGATATGGGTTTGGACACGGTAGAAGCTAACGAGCGCCTAGGTTTTCCTGCCGATCTGCGGGATTATGGGATGGGAGCGCAGATTTTAAATGACCTGAGCGTTAAGCAGATTCGCCTGATTACTAATAATCCGCGCAAGATTGCTGGTTTGAAAGGCTACGGTTTAGAAATAGTCGATCGCCTACCGCTGTTAATCGAAGCCACTGACTATAATTCTCAATACTTAGCAACTAAGGCCAAAAAACTAGGTCACTTGTTACTCCAAACTTATTTGGCGACTGTAGCAGTTTCTTGGTCGAAGGAAATTATCTCCCCTGAAGCTCAGTATGAAAAGCTCGATAAAATTCGCTATCTAGCCAAGGAACAGGACTTTCTCGTTCAGGAAGAAGCTCGACCCATTGCGATCGCTCTATTTACTAATTCTAATTTGATCTTTCATTTGGGTTTCGATCAGCCAAATTTGGCTAGTCCAAATTGGTATCAAGACTGTAATCATCCTTATCTAGCAGGGGTGTTAAAGATACTTGACCAGCTAACTACCTGGCAAGATGTTAGTCGTTTAGAGTTTTTAATCGCTCCTGGAGACGATCCCATGTCTAGCTTACAAATTAAGTTAGATCGTCAGCCTTACCATTTAACTCAAAAGCCTTCTCAGCTTTGTCAGGCGATCGAAAGTCAAATGATTTATAGTTTTAGCCACGATCGTCAATGATTTGGCAAAGGCCGATCTTTTTAGTTCAACCAACAAGCTAGAAATTATTCATTTCTGTTGAAATCCATATTCTGCTAAGATTAGCTACGGAAATTATGGTTTTATTGCCTCATGACTTCTCCGATTGTCACTATTCAAGACGGTGCAGAAAATTCACAGCAGTTATTAATTAATCCCCGTAACGGCGGAATTTCGGTTCAGGGTAAACTTACCATTCCAGGCGATAAGTCCATTTCCCATCGGGCATTAATGCTAGGAGCGATCGCCGAAGGAGAAACAGTTATTGAAGGCTTGCTTTTAGGAGAAGATCCTCGTAGTACCGCTGTCTGTTTTCGAGCCATGGGCGCTAAGATTTCCGAGTTAAATTCTCAACGAGTTACTGTTACAGGGGTCGGCTTGGGCAATTTACAAGAACCAAACAATGTTTTGGATGCGGGTAATTCGGGAACAACCATGCGTTTGATGCTGGGTTTATTAGCTTCTCATCCCGATCGCCTGTTTACCGTCACAGGAGATAGTTCTTTGCGATCGCGTCCCATGTCGCGGGTAATTAAACCTTTAACCCAAATGGGGGCAGATATTTGGGGTCGTCAGGGTAACTCCCTTGCTCCTCTTGCAGTCCAGGGAAGACAGCTAAAACCTACTCACTATCATTCCCCTATTGCTTCGGGACAGGTTAAATCCTGCGTCCTTTTGGCAGGATTGATGGTGAATGGTCAAACCACTGTAACCGAACCTGCTTTATCCCGCGACCATAGTGAAAGAATGCTGCAAGCTTTTGGCGCAACTTTAGAGATTGACCGCCATACTCACAGCGTTACTTTAACAGGACAGCCTACTTTGAGAGGACAAAAAGTGATTGTTCCTGGAGACATCAGTTCTGCTGCCTTTTGGTTAGTAGCAGGGGCAATTGTCCCCGACTCAGACTTGCTAATTGAAAATGTGGGAGTGAATCCGACTCGCACAGGAATTCTCGAAGCCTTGGAAATGATGGAAGCAGATATTACCAGGCTCAACGAGCGAGTAGTAGCAGGAGAGCCTGTAGCCGACTTAAGAGTCCGATGCAGTAAGCTTAAAGCCTGTGAAATTGGCGGAGATTTGATTCCTCGCCTCATTGATGAAATTCCGATTTTGGCTGTGGCGGCTGCCTTTGCCGAAGGTACAACCGTAATCAAAGATGCTGCCGAGTTGAGAGTCAAAGAAAGCGATCGCCTAGCAGTTATGGCGACCGAATTAGGTAAAATGGGCGCAAAAATTACTGAACTAGAGGATGGGCTAGAAATTACAGGGGGATACGAGCTTAAAGGTTCAGAAACCGATAGTTTTGGCGATCATCGAATTGCGATGAGTTTAGCGATCGCTGCTTTAAATGCTCAAGGTCAAACAACTATCAATCGCGCCGAGGCAGCTTCGATTTCTTATCCCGATTTTGTGGATACTCTAACTACAGTTTTGCCGTAGCTAGAAAAAATGATTGTGATGCTTAAGCGATTGATATTCTTAAAAATTTAAGCCGAAAACTACCAACATGTAGCTTAAATTCGATCGAACAGTTGACTAAGTACCCCTATTATCCAATAATAATTGAAGAAATAATTAAATCAATCTTTAGATTTGTCAGATTACACCTCTAAATTGCAGCCACTGGCTTTCCAGACTGTAAAGGGGCGATCGCTGATTTAATGCTAGAAGAATGAAACTTTATTGATTTACTTTTGTTAAGGCTTAATTGAGAATCGGCGTTGGGAATTTCCGCTCGACAATGACTACAAAGCCAAAAACTGCGACGGTTACTGAGGTGTAGGAGCATTGAACTAGAACAGCAGGGACAAG
Source organism: Cyanobacteriota bacterium (assembly GCA_039796815.1). Taxonomy (GTDB): domain Bacteria; phylum Cyanobacteriota; class Cyanobacteriia; order Cyanobacteriales; family Xenococcaceae; genus Waterburya. Next base: position 4,206 of record JBDKJC010000422.1, read on the forward strand.
AACTGTTGACCTTCATAATTTTTTACCGTAATATATCTAAACAAAAAAGGATTTAAAACTTAATTTCTTTCTATAT
>JBDKJC010000423.1:0-4279 GCA_039796815.1 Cyanobacteriota bacterium
TATTTGCCAATCCTTGCTACACCCAAATTCATCCTACCTGTATTCCTGTCTCAGGAGAGTATCAGTCAAAGTTAACTCTAATGAGCGAAGGATTACGCAATGATGGACGGGTATGGGTGCCGAAACAGCCTGGAGACAAACGCCATCCCAGTCAAATTCCTGAAGCGGAAAGAGATTATTATCTAGAAACTAGATATCCTAGCTTTGGTAATCTAGTTCCCCGTGATGTGGCTTCCCGTAACGCCAAGCAGGTGACAGATGAAGGTCGAGGCGTTGGTGAAACTGGATTAGCTGTATATTTAGATTTTCGGGATGCGATCGCCAAATTAGGCAAAGAATTAATTGCCGAACGTTACGGTAATCTGTTCGATATGTATCAACGCATCACAGGCGAAAATCCTTACGAAGTACCGATGCGCATCTATCCTGCTGTCCACTACATTATGGGTGGCTTATGGGTAGACTACAACCTGATGAGTACTATTCCTGGCTTACACGTTTTGGGCGAAGCCAATTTCTCCGACCATGGGGCAAATCGTCTCGGTGCTAGTGCTTTGATGCAAGGACTATCTGATGGTTATTTTGTGATTCCCTACACCTTGGGTAATTATATCGCCACAAGCGATCTCCCGCCCGTAGAGCTAACTCATCCTGCCTTTGAAGAAGCAGCAGCAACGGTTAATACTAAAGTTAATAAACTGTTGAGTATCAACGGTAATAAGACAGCAACAGAGTTCCATCGTCAGCTGGGTAAAATTCTGTGGGATCGAGTCGGAATGTCTCGCGATCGCTCGGGATTAGAACAGGCGATCGCTCAAATAGTAGAATTAAGAGAGGAATATTGGCAAAATGTGACGATCCCTCAAGACAAACACACTTTTAATAAACATTTAGAGTTTGCGGGTAGGGTTGCTGATTTCTTAGAATTGGGTGAACTGATGGCACGAGATGCTTTAGAGCGAGAAGAATCTTGTGGAGCGCACTTTCGCGTCGAATGCCAAACTTCAGAAGGAGAAGCCCAGCGTAATGATGAGCATTATGCTTATGTTGCAGCATGGCAATATCAAGGAGATGAAAAAGCGCCTACCTTACATTTAGAACAGTTGGAATTTGACAATGTTGAATTGACCCAACGTAGTTATAAGTAAACTGGGTTTTGTTGCTAAAAGTTTTAACGCACAGAGAGACTTTGAGAATAGAGTCATTCCAATTAATTTTCTTATGTTTAGTTTGCATTGAAAACACCCCTTGGTTACTAGTTGCTGATCCTACAAGTATCGGCTGGTTTCTTTTTGGAATGACTATAACTAATTTTTTTAAAAATAAGTTTTTCTTTAACATAAACTTTCAATAAATAGCTTATTTTAAGCTAGCATTTCTCTAAAGCGTATGACAATATGTCTTTATTGAATTACAAAAATTTATTTTGTATTTACGATCAAAAGTTGTTAAACAATTGTAGATAGCTAAAATTTATATTCAGTTGTGTATTTATTAATTTTAGCAATTTTAAAATCATTAGTTTTGTAAAAAAAAGCACTAATTCTAACCACTAAAATATACAGTCTAATAATTTTGTAATTATTAATTAAGGTTAATAACTTAAAAAATAGTATTTTTTTAAGCTTATTTACTATGCAAAAACACAAACAAAATTTTATATATTAATACTTAAAACAATAATAATTTATAATCTTGAAAAATCAGCAAGCACTTCAAAGTAGAAATCCAATCCAAATTAATGGCTTTGACTTTATTGAATTTACTACTAAATTTCCTCAAGAAATTATTGATATTTTTACAAAATTCGGATTTGTCATAACTGGTCGTCATCAGAGAAAAAATATTTTCTTGTTAGAGCAAGGAAACATGAAGTTTATTGTCAATGCAGAAGCGAATACGGATGCTGCTGCTTTTGAGTCTATTCATGGTTCTGGTGTTTGTGCTATTAGTTTTAGAGTCCAAGATTCTAATTTTGCACTTCAAGAAGCGGTGAAGCGTGGTGCTAAAGCAGTAATTTGTGCTGATTATAATTTGCCAGCAATTGAAAGTGTTGGTAGCTCTAAGATTTATTTAATCGATCGCCAGACTTCTAAACAATTTTTTGATAGCTTTTTTGAACCTACTGGAAAGTTTCCTTTAGCTAAACCTAAAGTTACCTATATCGATCATGTTACCCAAAATGTATTTAAGGGAAATATGGATGCTTGGGCTAAATTTTATGAATGTATTTTCAATTTTCAAGAAATCCGTTTCTTTGATATTAAAGGTAAAAAAACAGGCTTACGTAGCAAAGCATTAGTTAGTCCTTGTGGCAAAATTCGCATTCCCTTAAATGAATCTCAAGACGATTTTTCGCAAATTGCTGAATTTCTAGAAAAATACAATGGCGAAGGTATTCAACATATTGCTTTGGGTTGTCATGATATCTACTCAGTAGTAGATCGAATTAAAGAACAGGAAATTGTGTTTCAAGACACTCCCGAAAGCTATTACGAGTTAATAGATAAGCGTATTTCCAGCCATGAAGAAAATATAATCGCTCTCAAAAAACTGAAAATTTTAATTGATGGTGGCAAAAAAGAAGACGGTATCTTACTCCAAATCTTTACTAAAGAAATTATTGGACCAATCTTTTTTGAGTTTATTGAAAGAAAGGGCAATAAAGGCTTTGGCGAAGGTAATTTTCAGGCTCTATTTGAATCTATTGAACTCGATCAAATACGTCGTGGTGTTCTTGGAGAATTAGATGATGATCTTGAGCAGATAGCCAAAACTAAACTCAAACATCCCATGTTGTTTGACAACGAGCCTTTACCAATTAAAGAAGAGTCTTCCATCACCGTTTAGAGCGATCGCACTGATCTAAAAACTAACTTAACCTAACCTCTCAATTATTAAAAATCTTTTGGGAATTAATTAACGTGAATCAAAGTTTTGCAACCTTATCGTCCCCAAAACATATTACAGATATTACAATACAAAGCGATCGCTCTTCAGTGCTTGTTAGTGATTATGGCGATCTGCCGATCTACCGTCATTTTGAACGGTATGCTCAAGAGTTTCCCGAGTCAATAGCCATAACTTTTGGCGAGGCGCAAATCAACTATGGAGAATTAAATTCTCAAGCTAACCAGTTAGCCAACTACTTGATTAGCCAGAATGTCAAACCTCAAGATTGCGTGGGGGTATTGGTCGATCCTGGGTCAGAAATCTTAGTTGCGATCCTGGCAATTCACAAAATCAATGCGATATACGTACCTATAGATACAGAGTATCCTTTAGGCAGAATTAAAACTATTGTCGAACAGGTAGCACCAGTAGCTATTCTTTGTGCTTGCGATCGCTTTAGGGAAATTAATGATAACTTTAATCTTAATATTATAAATCTGTTTACACTGGATTTATCATCAGGCGATCGCTTTAATCTCGACTATCACTGTTCCCCTGATAGTATTTCTCACATCTTTTTTACCTCTGGAACGACTGGTACACCAAAAGGGGTGGTTTCGTCTCATAGTAATCTCATTCACTATATTTTTGCGGCCCAAGAAAAATACTGTTTTGGTGTTGAAGACAGTTTTTTAGCTGCTGCGAGATTTACTTTTAGTATTAGTCTATTGATGCTGTTATTACCTCTAGTATGTGGTGGACGAGTCAATATCATTACTCTCAAGCAATTACTGGAGCCGAACTTACTAGCAAAAGCAATCGAGCGATCTAGTTTCTTTCATTTAAGCCCTAGTCTGTTGAAAATGTTACTCGATCACCTTGATCGAGATGTTCAAGGCGTGGAGCGATTTAGCCATATCAAGCACGCTTCTTCTGGTGGGGATATGATTCCCGCCAAAATACTCAACCGATTAAATAAAGTATTTACTCAGGCACAAGTATACGCTATTTATGGCTCAAGTGAAATTAGCTGTATGGGTTGTACCTATTTTGTACCCAAAGAGTTAGAGATTGAGGAAACTCTGGTAGGAAGACCTTTTAATAACGTTCAGCTAAGAGTATTAGATCGGGATCGACAAGTTGTACCTGTAGGCGTTAAGGGTGAAATTTATTTCTCTGGTCAAGGTATTACCCAAGGTTACCTCAATCTAGCCAACCTAACTGAAGCAAAATATATGCTGCTTGATGGTCAACGTTTTTATCGCACAGGTGATATTGGTCGTTTAAACCCTCAAGGTGACTTACAAATGTTAGGACGAGAGGATAATCAAGTCCAAATTCGCGGAATGCGGCTTGAATTGGGGGAAATTGAGTCTTGTCTATGCCT
>JBDKJC010000424.1:0-4270 GCA_039796815.1 Cyanobacteriota bacterium
TCTTTATGAAGCCAAAATGAATCTCTGGCTAGGACATCCCCACAATTTATTTTTAATGTTTGGTGCAGAAACAGGAATTATCTCTTTGCTATTATTCTTAGCAATTATTGCCGTAATTATGTTTCTAGCTATTAAGCAATTCTCAAGTTCAAGTCAAGAATTTGACCTAGTTATCTTTAGTTATTTAGTAGCTTTTACAGCCTATATTCTTTTCAACTTAACAGATGTGACAATCTTTGATTTGCGCGTCAATACTATTGCCTGGATCTTACTTGCAGCAATAAGTGGCGTAACTAATTCCAAATTAAGCAAACCTAAAATTAACTAGTCGAGATTAAAGATAATATTTTTTTTACAGCCATACTAGTGAAGCTATCTCAATTATCAACTGTCCATTACTAAATCTGATCCTGATGGAAATTCTCATTATTGAGGACGAAGAGGAAATCGCTCAATTAATTGAACAAACCCTAACCAAAGAAAGTTTTTCCTGTCGCATTGCTAACAATGGATTGACGGCATTAGCTATTTTTGAGCAGCAACAACCTGATGTCGTTATTCTCGATCTGATGCTGCCTGGTTTAGACGGACTAGAAGTCTGTACCCGTATCCGCCAACAGCCTTACAATAAAGATCCCTATATCATGATGCTGACTGCTAGAGGGGAAGAAATCGACCGAGTTATTGGGCTTTCTACAGGCGCAGATGATTATTTAGTCAAACCCTTTAGTCCTAGAGAATTAGTCGCTAGAGTTCGTGCCTTGCTACGACGCAGCCTGCGCCACGAAGTGTCAGAAGATAACTCTCAAAGTTATCGCACTAAGCATTTTGCTGTCGATTTAGATCGGCACGTAGCAACTAGACAGTTGACTTCTGCAAGCCCAGAAGAGCTAGACTTGACTACCCTAGAATTTAATCTTCTCTCCACCTTTTTAAGCTATCCTGGACGGGTGTGGAGTCGCACCCAGCTAATCGATCGACTTTGGGGTAACGATTTCTTTGGTGATGAGCGAGTTGTCGATACGCATATTAGAAGACTACGCAAAAAAATTGAACCAGATTCAGCCAATCCCACTTTTATTAAAACCGTGGTTGGTGTTGGCTATAAATTTGAAGACGATCATGTTGAAAGTGATTACAGTCGGTAATTCTGGTGGTGCTAAAGATATAACTAAGCAATATCAAAAGCAATAATTGAGCAATAATTAAGACTTGCCCAGGTTGAGAAAACCTGAGCGGGCTTTTTCAATCAATTCAGGAATTACATAAGACGGATAATTTCTCCCTATCTCCCCGACGCGAAGCTAGTCCTTTAGGGCAATTCCCTATCGATCATCTGTATTAACTAAAAACTAAAACGATATAAAATTGATGAAGCCAACGATTGAAGCCATTTCCGCTATACCCAACGACACTCAGCCAACTTACTTACTAGTTGTACTGCATGGTTGGGGTGCAAATTATCAAGATTTTGTGCCGTTTGCCAAGGTGCTAAACTTACCTGGCTTTGGCTATATGTTTCCCAATGCTCCCTTCGATCATTTTCAAGTGCCAGGCGGTAAGGCTTGGTATGCTTTAGAAAATCAAGATTTTACAGGTTTAGCCGAAAGCAGAGAGCTACTCATCGACTGGTTAACTTCTCTAGAGTCTTCAACAGGTGTTCCCCTTGAGAAAACTATTATGGCAGGATTTTCCCAGGGTGGGGCGATGACTTTAGATGTCGGGTTGACTTTACCTTTAGCTGCTGTGTGTAGTTTTAGTGGATATTTGCATTATGAACCGCAAAGGCAATTAAACAAAACCTATCCCCCAACCCTAATTATTCACGGGAGACAAGATTCTGTCGTACCGATACAGGCTGCTGTCAAGGCTAGAGATGAACTAACCAAGATTGGTGTAGCTGTTCAGTATCAAGAGTTTGAGATGGCTCACGAAGTTAGAGATGAAGCGATCGCTCTTTTCAAACAGTTTATTAATCAAGAAGTGGTTAAATAGAAGAATTAGCCAACTATTCTTCGTATAAAATCTGTTCAAAGCAAAATTGTCCTACTTCAATCAAAGTATTCTCAGAAGCTTTATCGGTTGCCGAAGCTGCTGTTAGCTGTTTAAATTCTGCCAGACTGTATTGTCGTTCAAATTCACCAAGGGTACACTTACACAGTCTTTTAGCTTCCACTTCGGCTAATCCTTCCTGCATTGAAGTTTGCAGACATTCCTGGTTATAGCTTTGAACAAACTCGGCAGGATATTGATGAGCTTTTTTAGTATTTTCTGAACCGCTGGCAACTGCCACACTGCTTGTAGTTAGAAGAATAAGACTTAAGAGAGAATAAAAAAAATAGGGCATGGCGATCGCAGTTAAGATCTAAAGTTAGTAAGGGTGAATTTAATTTAACAGCTAATTGTATATCTTTTAGATGATGATTGTTCTTGCTATGTTCCTAACTCCAAAATCTGATGATTGATAGTTTTCAAGTTAAACAGCAGGCGCGAGAAATTGGCTTTCACTTAGTGGGTATAGCTACAGTAGATCATAACTATCAAGATGGTGCGCTCCAGCATTTAAATGACTGGTTAAACTCTGGCTATCAAGCTGACATGACCTGGATGGCTAACCCCAAAAGAGCAGATCTCCGTGCTTATTTACCTGAGGCACAGTCAGTAATTTCGCTGGCGTTAAATTACTATACTCCCCATCAACATTCCCAGCAGCCTGGAATCGCTAAAATTTCTCGTTATGGTTGGGGTCGAGACTATCATAAAGTTATGGGCAAAAAGCTCAAGGCTCTATCTAACTGGTTGCGATCGCAAGATGAATCGATTATTACTCGTTATGCAGTGGATACTGCGCCAATTCCAGATAAGGTTTGGGCGCAACGGGCTGGGTTGGGCTGGATTGCTAAAAACGGTAACGTAATTACTAAAAACTATGGCAGCTGGGTATTTTTAGGCGAAATTGTCACAAATTTATCCTTGACTAGCGATTCTCCTCATACTAGTCATTGTGGCACCTGTACTCGTTGCTTAGAAGCTTGTCCGACGGGGGCGATTACTCAGCCTTATGTTGTTGATGCTAACCGCTGTATTGCTTATCATACGATCGAAAATCGTGAGCCAGAATTACCACCTAAGATCGCGGCTCATCTATCAGGTTGGGTAGCAGGATGTGATATTTGTCAGGATGTTTGCCCCTGGAATCAACGTTTTGCTCAGGACACAGACATTGATGATTTTCAGCCTTATCCCGCTAATCTCCAGTCACAATTAAGCACATTAGCTAATCTCGATCGGGTAGAGTGGGAGCGACAATTCCCTGCTTCTGCCCTCAGAAGAATCAAGCCTGAGATGTGGCGACGCAATGCTCGTGCTAATCTTAATGAAGAGAAGTAACTGTTATCATAGGACAGATCTACAGATTTTAATTATTTATAATTACTTTAATTTTTTACTATTTTATTTATATATTAATCATCCTTATGACTGAGAAGGTAATTTTATTTGACTTCGATGGTACTATTGCCGACACTTATCAGGCGATCGCTAAGATCACTAATCAGCTATCAACTGAATTTGGCTATAAAGCATTAGACCAAGAAGAACTGGTATTAATTAAAAATTTAAGCTCTCGTGAAATAGTTAAGCGCTCAGAAATATCGATCTTTAAGTTACCTTTTTTAGTCAGAAGAGTTCGCGCCGAATTGGGTAAAGAAATTGCCGAATTAGACCCGATTGCTGGTATTACTCCAGTTTTATTGGAGTTAAAAAAACAAGGTCATATCTTAGGAATTGTCACCTCGAACAATAAAGAAAACGTCGATATATTTCTCGCCAAAAACCAGTTAGATCACTTGTTTAGCTATATATATTCTGGTACGGCAATCTTTGGTAAACATCGAGTACTTAACCAAGTAATTAGGGAACACAATATTGTTCAATCAGACATAATTTATGTTGGGGATGAAACTAGAGATATTAGATCGGCAAGAAAAAGCCTTATTTCTGTAATTGCAGTAAGTTGGGGATTTAATTCAGCCGAAATTCTCCAAGAGCATCAGCCAGATTATCTAGTTGCTGAACCCTCAGAGTTGCTCGAAGCGATCGCTAATTGGCACCCTTGTCAAACAGCTGCTTTTTAATGCTTTTAAATGCTTTTTAAACTAATACTGAATTAAATTCTAAATAAAAATTGATGGTCAATGAGAATCCTGAATACTTGTTATTTGCTCAACACGGCTGGGCTGATACAGGGAATAATCTTGGTCGGCTAGTC
>JBDKJC010000425.1:0-4266 GCA_039796815.1 Cyanobacteriota bacterium
ATTCCTTTCCTGTAAACACTGTGATCACCAAGTTTGGCTCAATTCCTGACTGGTATAATCATTTAACCTGGATTACGGCTCATATCTTTCCTGAAGCTTGGGTAAGTAGTCGTCGAGGCATTGAATTCTTTTCCCAAGTCAGTTATGCCATGACCAAAGTAACCGATCGCTTTAGTGGGATTGGGGTAGCGATGCGAGCAGAGATTACAGGGCAAAAAGCAGGTAAACCACATACCTATACCAGTACCATGGTACATCGTGATACGGCGATCGCCGCAGGAGCAGGTACAGGCGCGATCGCGCAATTAATTTTGGCGGGAAGGTTAAAACAGCCAGGTATTTATCCTGTAGAGCAAGCATTATCAACCGAGTTATTTGTCGAAATGATGAACAGTCGTCAGATTGAAATTGTGGTGAATTCTTAAGGGCGATCGCTTTGCAGATAAACCCTCAGTGCGTAATGATTACTGATTACCCAGGTTTACTGAGCGCAATTGTTAACCAAAAAGTATGGGGATCTGATTAGTCGCCGTAGGTATTAAAATTAGATCATTATCAATAACTACTAACTTTTGGCAAGTAGCCGTCGCCATGTTGTTTGAACAAAAAGATCGCCTAGCGATTAACGGAATTATTTTAACTAGTTTATTAGCACTATTGAGCGGTTGCGGTAATAGTGCAGCTTTAGAAGGCTTTGTCGGCGCAGATCCTCAGCTAACAAAAAAGGCTGAGGAAGTTTCACTACAAACTCAAAATCCTGCCACAACAGCGCAAAAATCAGGTACAGCCAACAATTCAGCTAGTAATACTGCCAAAAAAAACGCAGCACAAAACTCCTCTGGCAACCTGGCGCGAAATTTTACTCAAACTTTTCCTGTCTACCCCCAAGCTGAGTTAGTCGAAAGCAAGTCTAGTCAGGATCAAAACTCTGGAACGATGCTTTGGAAGATAAACGATCGCCGCCAAGCCGTTGCTGATTATTACCTGGAAAAATTAGCGGCTGATGGTTGGGATGTCATCAAACCTTTTACGATTAATCCGCAGCAAGAAATAGCCAGAGCGATCGCTGTTAAAGATAACCTGAGAGTAGAGCTTTCGCTTTTAGAAGCGGTAAATAATCAAGCATCTCAAGGCGAATCTAGATTGTCAGTGGTTTATCATCCTTTGGATCGAGATATTCCTCAATCTAGTATTTCTCAGTGGTCAAAATTAGAGAAAACATCAGGAAAAACATCAGGGAAAACATTAGAGAAAACGCAGCAAAATACTCGTCTACCTCGCTCGGCATCGACATTAAATTCAAATGCCTACAAGTTGTCTGATAGTAATTTCGAGGATTTAGATGAAGTACCCCCACAATTACAGCAACCTATAGAATCAGTGGCTGCTTTGGGCATTTTGACCCCTTATACTAGGCAAGCTAACGTGGATTTAACCAAATTTGCCCCGAATCAAGTGATTACTCGTGGTGAATATGCTCGCTGGCTAATTGCAGCCAATAACCGCTATTATGCCGATAATCCTGGTAAAAAAATCTACCTGGCAACTAAGACTAGCCAGCCTGCATTTAATGATATCAATCCCAAGCATCCCGACTTTGCAGCAATTCAAAGTTTGGCTGAAGCAGGTTTAATTCCTTCTCGTCTGACAGAAGATAGTACTAATCTGCTTTTTCGCCCCGATGCTCCTTTGACTAGAGCCGATTTAGTTACCTGGAAAGTACCATTGGATACTCGCAAATCTTTACCCAAAGCTTCTATGCAAGCGATTGAAGAAAGTTGGGGATTTCAAGATACTGCTGATATTGATTCCTCTGCCATCAGAGCTTTATATGACGATTTTCAAAATGGCGATCGCTCTAACGTCAGACGTATATTTGGCTATACTACTCTTTTCCAACCCAAAAAACCCGTAACCAGAGCCGAAGCAGCAGCCTCACTGTGGTACTTTGGCTTTCAGGGCGATGGGATTACAGCCAAAGAGGTGTTAGCATCGGCAGCGAAAACCAAAAATTAATTGATTAGGTGATCGGTGATTGCAAAATTATTATCTAGTGCGGTAAAGCTATATTTGCGATCGCAAGTTGAGGCAGTTGAAGCTTTGCAGGTTAAGATTATCGGTAAAAGTAAGCAAATTCTTCAGGGATATATTCCCCAAGTATTACTAAGTTGCGATCGCGCTGTTTATCAAGGACTACATTTAAGTCAAGTGCAGCTTGACGGTAAAGATATTGCCGTCAATTTGCCAGAAGTGATTAAGCGCCAACCTCTTAAACTCCTAGAAGCAGTTTTTGTGGAGATTCAATTGAGGTTAGATGGTCATGATTTACAAGCTTCTTTAGATTCTGCTTTATTGCAGAGTGGTTTATCGGACTTATGGCAGATGGTTTTAGGCAGCCAAAATCATGATGACTCCCCAGAATTTACTCAGCTAAAGGTTGAATGGCAAACTATAGCGATTGGCGATCGCCAATTAGACTTTACAGGTATTTATCAAAATGCTCTAGGAGAGACTAAAACCATAGCTTGTTCTATGGGTATAGATTTAGCTAATGCTCATACTCTTTGTTGCTCACTGTTAAAGATTACGAGTAATTTATCTAGCCACCACCTAAAACGTCAATTAGAAATTGATTTAGGAACAGATATAGCGCTGCAAGAATTGACGATTGAATCTGAGCAAATATCATGCCGAGGAAAAATTAGAATCAATAACTAATCAATCACCTTAACAAAAGCTTTTAGCTCTAAGCCTGGTTTCATTCCTCCACTTCTTGCGTTGTGGAAAAGATATAGTGGCGATTAAGTCTCCTACTATGTAAGCTTATGGCTTATAGCTTATAGCTAACCGCTTCGCGGTTTTAATTTGTTTGATGATCTTGACCATAAAAGCTAAAAGATAAAAGTAAGACAATCAGAGAAATACTTAAGCCGATCGCTGTACCCGAAATCAGCATAATCTCAGAATTTCTGATGGCGATCGCAATTGCTGCCCAAATAAACACTCCTGCATAGGCAAAATCGAGGCGAGGGAGAACCACAAAGTGCGTGATCGAACCTGCAATTAAAAGCATGATTACAGTCCATACCTCTGGGCTAATACCCCAACCATTCCACTGCCAAAATTCCAGTAAAATTGCACCATTAACTATGGTCGCGACGCTAATCCAACCTAAATAAATGCTAATTGGCAGCTTAATTAACCATTGTTGCCAGCGAGAAACCCTCGTCTTAAAAGGTAAACTCCAGTAAGCACCAATTAGAGGGAACAAAATACAGAGCATGGCAATCATGGAAGCGTCATATTGTCGATACAAAAAGCAGAAAACCCAAATTATCTGAGAGATCGAGGCGATCGCTAACTTATAGCCAATTTTATATAATAAACCATCGCTTTTTTGGGCTGGTAATGCCTGAAAGATGGCAAAAGAGATTAAACCTAGATAAATTAATCCCCAAATAGCAAAGGCATAGCTAGCGGGGGTAATTAACACGTTTTTGAAGATATTTTGTGAGATTTCGCCAATGGTTAGTCCGTTGGGTGGATTGAGGTTAGCCCAAATATTCATGCCAAAAGCAGCAATAATGGCAATGAAAGTAGATATTTGTCTAATGATAGCTGGTTTACTATTTACCCTATAGCGATCGCGCATTTGTTAATAGTAGTGTTTAAGTTATTAGCAGCTTATCTTAATTGTATGTAAATACTGTTTAATTATAGAAACTAAAATTGCCAAATAAATAAGTAATAATAATGAGTTCAATTGTAATAAGATTAATTAAAATTGCCTCTATCCTTGTTATAACAATTGCTTTAGGATTATCAGGCTGGAATTTAGTCCTACATTTACAAGGGCAATCATTACCCCCGAACTTAACTTCTTTGTTTTGGTTGGGCAGTGTAGCTCTAGTTGCTCATGGCGTTGAAGGAGTAATTGCTGGATTGAAAGCGCGTTCTCACAACAAGAATCCGTTACTCTATGGCATCTATACTTTTTTTGTCGGTTTCGTCGGCTTACAAGAATTAGCCAAGGATTAGCTAATCTCTTAATCTCGATCTAGCCCTAAGTAAAAACATTAGTATTTCCTATTTCCTATTTCCTATTGCTGAGCTTCTATAACAGAACTCCAATCATCATTCTCAACCGCTGCTTCTAGTTTTTGCCGACGTTGTACTTCTGTTTCATTCTGGTTAATTGGCGCTTCTAATTCATCAATCAAAGTCGTATCTGCCATTGCTTTACGTAGCTTGAGCTTTTTCTCTTCA
>JBDKJC010000426.1:0-4250 GCA_039796815.1 Cyanobacteriota bacterium
GTGGTTGAATTAGGCGTTGAGCCGAGATACGTGTAAAATCGTGCCACATCGGAATGTAACTATTGCCAGATATAGCTTTCAATTTTTACTGCCAAGCAATCTGTTCCACATCCCTTTGTAGATCTTCACTTGTACCGCGAACATAAACCATTGTCGTATCCAAAGAATCGTGTCCCATAATTTGTGCCAGACGATGCAAAGGTACAGTTTCTGCCATCCGATAGCCGAAGCGATGGCGCAGATCGTGGGGACTGATATCTTCAACACCAGCAATTTTGGCATATTTACCAACTAAGTAGCCCAAAGCACGAGTAGTTATCGCCAATTTAGTTTTTTGAGAAACAAATAGCCAAGTTTCTTCTACTGTAGAAAGGTACTTTAACAACACCTTTCTGACTGTGGCATTTAAAGGCACTTCTCGATATTTATTTCGTTTGCCATAAACCTCAAGATACCCACTGCGTTTCCTTAAATGAATATGCTCACTCTTGAGTTGACAAACCTCTGCTGCTCTCAAGCCTGTATGAAACATTAAAATAATTATCGTGCGATCGCGAGAAGTACCATAATTAGAAACTGCTGAGACTATCGCCGATTCCTCTGTATCGCTGATTTGACGCGGTGACGACTTAATCAAAGGAATTAATTTAACTACTGTGGCGGGATTGGTAGTAATTTTCTGACCTTCCACAGTCCAAGCAAAATAAGATTTGAGAGTTATCAAATAGCGATTAATTGAAGCAGGAGCTAACTTTAGTTTCGATTGAAGATAACTACGATAGTGAGTCAAAGTGGGAGTAGTAATTTGTTTTAATTGAAAGCTGATTTGTGCCGAGTTTACACTCTTAGTTTCATACCAAGCTATAAAAGAACGTAAATCGGATAAATAATTACGAATGGTAGTAGGACTAATATCTCTTTGCTCGCGTAGATAGGATTCGTAGGATTCTAATTCCTGACGACCTGATGGAGATAAAGATGAGATAGCACCAGGTTTCATAACTAGAGAATTGCCAGTTAATTCATTAATGCTACCCAGAAAAAACCTTAGCAGACATTAAGAATTGAGGTTAATTGCAGCATTAGCAGACATAAACGGTAAGATTACGGCAGTTTTATATCTGCTAATATCAGTTATCAGACATGACGAAAAGCCCATTAAGTTAAATTCTGACGGTAGAAATGAGGGGGTGATTTCTAATTACATCAATTGAGCGTACTGCTTATCCTCGTTTTAAACCCAGCCCCAGTAACAAAGAATTAATTGAACTGTACACCCCAACAGAAGCAGAAATTAAATTAGCCAGATCTAAGACTCGTAATTATGACGGACATTTTAGCTTTCTGGTCATGCTCAAAACCTTTCAGCGTTTAGGCTACTTCTGTCAATTTGAGTTTGTGCCTCATTCGATTATCGATCATATCCGTACCTGTTTGAACTTAGGAGAAAAGAAGAGCGCGATCGCTCCCGAACGTTCTCGTCGTCGCTACAGAGATGCAATTCGGCAGTATTTGAAAATCTCTACCTACAACAAACAAGGACAAAAAATTATAGCCAAAGCAGTGGGAATTGCAGCTATAGTTCGCGACCATCCTGCGGATTTAGTTAATGTCGCCATTGAAGAGTTGGTAAAAGAACGCTACGAGTTACCAGCTTTCAGTACCTTAGACCGTTTGGTACTGCATATTCGGACAGTTATTAATAATCGCTTGTTTAGAAAAGTAGCTCGATCGCTCTCTGTGACAGAGATATCTTATCTTGATAGCTTGTTAATTGACGACCCAGATTCAGATTCAGTAACTCTCAACGAAGTCAAACAACTACCAAAAAAAGCAACTTTAACTCAAATTAAGAAGTTATCGGCTAAATTCGAGCGTTTGATGGCTTTTGGTGATGCCAAACGCTTATTTTCAACCATTGCCACTACTAAAATCAAACATTTTGCTGCCTATGCTCGCACTTTAGATGCAGCTGAATTTCAAGATATTCTCTTGCCCAAACGGAGAACACTGCTGTTGTCTTTAATCTATCAATCTCAAGTAAAAGCTAGAGACAATTTAGTATCTATGTTTCTCAAACGGTTAGCTACTATTCACAATCGGGGGAAGGAAAGACTAGAGCAAATTAGAGAAGAGCAGCGAGCTATGACTGAGGCTCTTTTGGGGGTATTAGGAAAAGTACTTGATGCTAATGATACTACCGAAAATGAGACAATCTTAGGTCGTCAGGTAAAATCTCTAATTCAAACTCATGGCGGAAGTGAGAAAATTCGTGCTTCTTGGGAGGAAGTAACGGCTTACAACGATGGTAATTATCTTCCCTTACTGTGGCAGTACTATTCCCATTATCGTGCTTCTTTATTCAAGCTGATTCAAGACTTAGAGCTTCGTTCCACAACTCAAGACCAATCAGTGATAAACGCAGTAACTTTCTTGCTTAATAACGAACATCGAAGAGGAAAATGGCTACCCCCAACTATAGAGTTAGACTTTGTTTCTGAAGCTTGGCGTAAATCAATTAAAACTCATAAGGGAAACAATCCCATGTATCTGCGCCGTCCCTTTGAAATCTGTATCTTTTCCTATTTGGCGACGGAATTAAAGACAGGAGATATTTGCGTAGAAGGTTCGGAAAGTTTTGCTGATTACCGCGAACAGCTATTATCTTGGGAGCAATGTCAGCCTCAGCTTCAATCTTACTGTGATGAATTAGGCTTTGACCCCAAAGCAGAAGGATTTGTGACATCTTTGAAAGCCCAATTAAGCGAACTGAGTCACTCAGTAGATCAACTTTGTCAAAAAGGAGATTTTATCAGTATTAATAAAGATGGAGAGCCAGTACTAAAAAAGATTCAGGCAAAAACTTCATCAACCGAAGCTGCTGCACTAGAAAAAGCTATTCTCCAAAGAATGCCAGAACGCAGTATTTTAGATATTCTCTGTAATGTAGAGCATTGGCTCAATTGGACGAGACATTTTGGAATGCTCTCTGGTTCAGAACCGAAGATAGATAAACCTACTGAACGTTATATTTTGACTGCATTTGCCTATGGCTGTAATTTAGGAGCTAATCAGATGGCACGTCATGCTAAAAGAAAAGTGACTTCTCATGCTCTTTCTTACACCAACCGCCGTCATATTAGTGCCGAGAAATTAGAAGCAGCGATTCGAGATATTATCAACAGCTACAATCGCTTTAACCTGCCTAAAATATGGGGTACGGGAAAAAGAGCAGCAGCCGATGGTACTAAGTTTAATATCTATGAGAATAATTTAGTGGCAGAGTACCACATCAGGTATGGAGGCTATGGCGGAATAGCCTATCACCATGTTTCTGATAACTACATTGCCCTATTTACTCACTTCATTACCTGTGGCGTATGGGAAGCTGTCTATATCCTCGATGGTCTGCTGAAAAACACTTCGAATATTCAACCCGATACTCTTCATGCAGATACTCAAGGACAATCCTCTCCTGTATTTGCTTTGGCTCACTTGTTGGGAATTAAGTTAATGCCGAGAATTCGTAACTGGAAAGACTGTAACTTTTATCGTGCCAGTGCTGACGATAAATATCAATATCTCGAACCTTTATTCGGAGATGTCATTAATTGGGAGTTAATCAAAACCCATTGGCAAGATTTAATGCGAGTAGTGCTGTCTATCAGGGCGGGAAAATTAATGCCTTCAACTATCTTGAGAAAACTAGGAACATACAGTCGTAAAAATCGACTATACCAAGCTTTCCGCGAATTAGGCAGAGTAGTCAGAACCATGTTTCTACTGCAATATATTTCTGACATGGGTTTGAGGAGGCAAATCACTTCCTGTACCAATATCGTCGAAGCCTACAACGGTTTTTCTAAATGGTTGTTCTTTGGTAAAGATGGGCTGATTACTGACAATGACCCTTTAGAACAGGAAAAACGGCTTAAGTATTTGGATTTGGTTGCCAATTCGATTATTTTGCAGAATGCTTTTGATATTTCTTCGATTATTCGTTCTTTGAGTGCTGAGGGATATGTTATCAAGCCTCGAACTTTAGCTATTTTGAGTCCCTATTTGACTGGTCATCTCAAGCGTTACGGGGATTATCTTGTCGATTTTGATAATCTGCCTCAGCCGTTGGAGACGGCGATGGTAATTCCTGTTGAACCTGAAATGCAATAACAGCAATAGTTATAGGTCGATGTGGCATGATTTTACACGTATCTCGGCTCAACGCCTACCTAATGCGATGCGCTCCGCGC
>JBDKJC010000427.1:0-4246 GCA_039796815.1 Cyanobacteriota bacterium
GTAGGAAGTATACCAGCCAGGATTTTCTAAAACGTTACGCAAAATTACCGCAGGCGTAATACAGTTATAGTAGCCCCTACCGATAAACGAGCGATATACTTGATTTTGCTTAGCGATCGCTTTTAACCTGGCTAAAGCAGCAGACTCACTTTGGGCAACTGGCAACTGTAATGGTTTATTGAGGCGAATTGCTGCGGGGACAGTTTGTTCAATCAGCGCATCTAAACTATCAACCCCCAAGATCTGCAACATTTCTTCGATTTGCTGCTCGTTTATTCCAATATGTCGTTGAGCAAAAATGGCAGTAGATTGATCTATAGCACTTTGGGCGCTGAAATTTGCTTCAGCTGTAGCAATTTGAGATTCCGCTGCCAAATTTAAGTTAACCATACAAGCTTTAGAATTAAGTTTTTAAGATTTTTAGCTAAAAAAAGGGTGGTTGCTTGCCAATAAGCTAGCTCTACCACTACTATGAGCGCTTTGTAATAAATAGTAACAAACTCTGCCTAGTTTAAGGAGTAGCTAATTTGTCAATAATATAAAGTAATTGTGATGTATTCTACAGTCATTCCCAATAACAGCCAGACGATCTTATTACTTATTACTTAAACCAAGATTTACCGAGCGCAATTGTTAACCGAATATTGAGCTTACTCTTCCATCCCTTCTACTTGAGCGCGATATTCAGCAGCAGAAAGGGCATCTTCCAATTCAGCATCAGGATCGTCAACTTTGACCTTGATTAACCAACCTTCGCCATAGGGATCTTGAGCAAGGGTTTCTGGAGCATCAATGGCGGCTTCGTTGCGCTCTACAACTGTCCCTGAAACGGGAGGATATAAATCTTCAACTGCCTTAACAGATTCGATTGAGCCAATAGTTTCGCCCACTTCCACTGCATCACCAACTTCAGGAAGCTCGAGAAAAACCACATCTCCTAACTGATCGAGCGCAAAAGCACTAACTCCAATGGTGGCAACTTCGCCATCAAAACGAACATATTCGTGACTATCTAGATATTTTAAGTCTTCTGGATATTCTATCTCCATAATTACCCTTCTAATCGTAAGCAAAGACTAGTTTACCTTAAAAAGCTTTTAGCTTTTAGCTTTTAGCTTTTAACTAAATAGATTTACCGAGCAACTCTATAAACCGCGTGATATTTGCCAATATTTTTGTACTAGCTGGTAGCGAAAAGCATACATACTACCTGAAAGGTTATCTTCCTGCACGAGATAATAGTCTTTTAGCAACAGGCGTAGAACTGTGCGCGCCATCTCTTTATCTTTGGTTTCGGGTTCACTTTTGAGATACTGCCAAAGTCGAGTAAAGGATGTGGGAGGATTAATCGATAAGGTATCTAAAATTTCTAACGCGTAAGGCTTTTGCTCTTCGTCATAGTAATTATCGATGCGCTCACGGTAGTGATCCATTTTCCAGAGATTTAATGAGCTACGCAGGCATTCATTGACGGTGTTGGCAATTACTTCTGTATTAATCTCACTTTCTTCATCTCGATCTTTGAATCGATCGATCAAATGATGGATATAAAAAGGAATACAGTCTACCGCCAAGGCGATCTGTTCGGCAGTTTGCTCGGGATTGACCACAGATATATCTTCTCCCTGTAACAGCTTCATGGTTAGCTCAGTTGCGTCTTCTAGAGAGATTGGCTGTCCTTCAATGGG
This sequence comes from Cyanobacteriota bacterium, assembly GCA_039796815.1. GTDB lineage: Bacteria > Cyanobacteriota > Cyanobacteriia > Cyanobacteriales > Xenococcaceae > Waterburya. Next base: position 1,689 of record JBDKJC010000427.1, read on the forward strand.
ATACATGTCATTAGTCGGATCGTTGCTATAGCCAGCTTTTTGGAGGTTTTTAATAATATGGTGTAAGCCGATTGAGCCAGAAAAGATCATCCGCACATCAGGATAAGTTTGACGCAGCGATCGCAAACTATCTAAAACTTCCATAGCTGTTTCGTCACTAAAGTTACCCAGCATATGAGGCATCTCATCCCAAATTAAGACAATTTGTTGGTCTTGGAGCGTAACTAAATCTTCAATAGTTTTAGTCAAAAGAGTTTTCCAATGTTCTGCTGCCACTTCAGGAAATTGATAGCCGTCAAAATAACTGCCCGTAAGTTGACTTAGATACTCTCTAACCCTTCTAGCTTTACCTACATTCCTTAAATATGTCTCGGTATCTTGCCAAACTGCTTCGACAAATTCCATCGGCGTTCTGATGCCTTCTAAGTCGCGATAGATGGGCAACATATCTGTTATGGCTTCGGCAGTCATTTTTTTGAGGATGCTGCTTTTACCAATTCGGCGCTCACCGCTAAAAATTAGGCTTTGCTGTTTAAGATGCGACCAAAGACGCTCGATTAACTCGTCTCTTCCAACAATCTCTTCAGGGGCAATTTGTCCCCCTGGATTGGCTTTAAAATTTTCTTGTTTAAACTTAAAACTTTCAATCTCGTCATTCCATTCCCTTTCTGCTTGGGAAGCGCTATTCCAGTCGAGATCTAATTCCTGACACAAGCGAATAAAGGTATTCAGAGCTACAGGCTTACAGTTAATAAATTTAGAAACTGAAGAACGGGATACATCTAGACGTTCGGCAAGAGAACGTTGAGTTAATTGCTTAATCGCTAGAGATTCTTCGACTCTTGGCATCCATTCGCTGTTTAACTGTAAGGAGCTACGTACCATATTGCTTTGATATTGCTTTACTAGTCTTGTAAAATAACCGCAGAAACTGAGTTTGAGGGATGCGTGAGCTTACCGCGCAGATCCAACCAAGTTGAGACTGTTTTAAGCTATCACAAGTAATGTTAATAAATTGAAATTGTTGAAAATCGTTGCTTTAAGCCGTAGAAAATAGCGATCGCGAGCGTCCAATAGCCATAAACTAAAGTTCAAGAGCTTACGGCTTATAGCTTACGGCTTATAGCTTACAGCTTATAGCTTCAAGAAGCTGCTTTTTTCTTAGTAGTAGTCTTCTTCTTGGCAGTAGTAGCTTTTTTGGTGGTGCTAGCTTTTTTCTTAGTGGTAGTCTTCTTCTTGGCGGTAGTAGTTTTCTTGCTAGTACTAGTCTTGGTGGTTGCTGCTTTTTCGTCTAACAACTCTAACGCCTGTTCTAGAGTAATCTTTTCCACAGTTTGGTCTTCTGGTAAGCCGACATTAATCTTGCCATGCTTGATATAGTTACCATAAGGTCCTTTATAAATGTTGATTGGTTCTTGGTCTTGAGGATGAACTCCTAATTCACGTACAGGAGTCTTTTTACCGCGACCAAGTTTAGGTTGTGCCAGTAATTCTAAAGCACGCTCAAGGGTAACAGTTAGGACATCATCTTCTTGTTTAAGCGATCGATAGTCTCGCTGTAATTTGGTATCTTCTGGCCCTTTAAACTCATGAACTACATAAGGACCAAAACGACCTAAGGCTGCTTTAATTTTACCATCGGTTGCGGGATGCTGTCCCAATAATCGAGGCAGAGATAATAACCCAACTGCCATTTCCAGAGTCACATCGTCTTTGGTGGCATCGGTTTTACTATCCTTTTTGGGGATCGAACTCATTTTGGGCTTAGGATTGTCCTCGGTTTTATCCCCTAACTGTACGTACGGACCATACTTACCAACTTTAAAGTAGATTGGTTCGCCAGTTTCAGGGTGAAGACCAACTTTTTCAGGGCCTTCTTTTTTCTGGCGGATTAAAGCTGCAATTTGCTCTGGATTGAGATCTGCTGGAGTCAAATCATCGGGAATAGATACCTTAATTGCCTCAGTTTCGCCATCTTCGGTAGTTATTTCAATGTAGGGACCATATTTACCAATCCGAACGGTAGCATCAAGATTTTCTAGATGAATAGTTTTGGCGATCGCTGGCTCGATCTCTTCTGTCTTGACATCAATTTGGGTTTTAAGACCTGTTTTTCCCTGATAAAACTTCTTGAGGTAGGGTATCCATTCCGCACCACCACGGGCAATTTCATCCAGAGTCTGTTCCATTTTGGAAGTAAATTCAGTGTTGACCAGATCGGGAAAGTGTTCTTCCAATAACGCCGTGACGGCAAAGGCAGTAAAAGTAGGAATTAGAGCCTTACTCCGCATTTGCACATAGCCGCGATCGACAATCGTTCCCATGACAGTCGCGTAGGTACTTGGGCGACCAATACCTTCTTTCTCTAGAGTTTTAACCAAAGACGCTTCGGTGTATCTAGCTGGAGGTTGGGTTTCATGTCCAATAGCTTCTAATTCTTTACATTCAGGCTTATCTCCCTTTTTCAAAGGAGGCAAAGGAATTGCCTGATCTTCTAAAGCTGCATCAGGGTTATCTGAACCCTCAACATAGGCACGGAAGAAACCAGGAAAATCAAT
>JBDKJC010000428.1:0-4244 GCA_039796815.1 Cyanobacteriota bacterium
GATTGCCTGCATCCCCACTTCTTTTGGTCTTAGCAAGCAGACTACTAGAAAATTCACCATCTGAGGAAGTTCCAATTAATTCTATCGACTCGGTGGCATTGACATTTAAATCTCCCCCCTTTCCTTTACTATAAGTAGCAGTTGATATCGTTGCACCATCACGAACAATTAAATGCCCTGTTGTAATTGTCAAACTCCCAGCATTCACGTTTTTTAGAGTACCATCGTCAGCTTTTTTCCCTTTTAAGGTATCAGCTAATAGCCCACTTCGAGATTCACCATCTGCGGAAGTTCCAATTAATTCTATCGACTCGGTGGCATTGACATTTAAATCTCCTCCTTGTCCCTGTCCTTGGGTACGAGTAGATACCTGCGCCCCATCACGAACAATTAAACTCCCCGTTGTAATTGTCAAACTCCCAGCATCTCCCTCTCTTCGTGCATCAGCAAATAAACCGCTGCGAAATTTGTTATCTGCGGAAGTTCCAATTAACTCTATCAAATTGGTTGCATTAACAGTTAAATTTCCTCCTTGTCCCCGCCCTTTGGTACGAGTAGATACCTGCGCCCCATCACGAACAATTAAACTCCCCGTTGTAATTGTCAAACTCCCAGCATCTCCCTCTCTTCGTGCATCAGCAAATAAACCGCTGCGAAATTTGTTATCTGCGGAAGTTCCAATTAACTCTATCAAATTGGTTGCATTAACAGTTAAATTTCCTCCATCCTTTTTAGAAAAAGTTCCAGTAAATACCTGCCCACCATTGCTAACAATTAAATTGCCCGTTTCAATCCTTGCAGACCCTTCACTAGAATCAACAAAAGCTCCTTCAATCCTGATATCCCCAAAAGTCTGTATGCTTTCGTACCCCAGTAACCAATTATCCCCACTTTGATTTAAATTTACTTCTCCCGCTCCAGCTACACTACCAAGTTCAATCCTTCCTCCCGTCGCCGTTAGGTTACCCCCATCTAAAAATATATCTCCGCCAACTAGGGCAAGACTATTTTCTTCTGCTACTTGTAGTCCAACGGGTTGCTCCAGTGAGTTCGTCTCGCCATTTAGACCTGTTGCTTGAGAACGATTAACGATCGCCTGTGCTGCTACGGCATTGAAAAACAGCGCTGAAGGATTGACCGATAATAAATTACTCGTTTGTGGTTCAGTAGCGTTGAACGAGCCGTCTTCTCCTAGTCCAATTCCATTAGCTGTCGTTGCCATAAATGAACCGCCGATATCTAGACTGGCATTCTCTCCAAAAATAATACCGTTAGGATTAATTAAAAATAAATTAGCATCGCCCCCAGTCACACCTAATCTGCCTAATATCTCCGAAGGATTGCCCCCCGTAACTCGACTCAGAATGTTTTCAATCCCCGCAGGATTCTTAAAATAAGCTCCTTGACCTTCACCAACATTAAACTCGCTAAAGCTATGAAATAAATTCTCTCCTCTGGTTGCACCACCATCAAGGCGATCGCTTTCAACACCATTAATTTCCACATCAGGAGTTACGCGAGAATTTTCTTCATCTAATGTCTCATCGGGAACAATTTGACTTTGAACAGGAGAAATATTTCCCAATAGGGCGATCGCGCTAATTGAAAATAAACCAGTTAAAAGCTTTTTGTACCATCTGCTCGATTTAACTCTCACTAGCTTTTCTCCTTCAATCTTCTGACTATGCCGATTTTACCAAAGCGATGTTGAAAACTAGCGTGCCGAAACTAGCACCTTCAATCACTGAAAACTGCAAATTCGATTAATTCTGTCAAAGGTAGAATTTAAAGTAAATAACTTGTGAGAAGACGTTTGTGGTTCGTAATCTCGGCAGAAAAATAAAACAAGAAATTCAAGTTTGGCGTGCGGGAGCTTTGCCTGGATTGCTTACTATCGGAGTGGTCATAGCTGCTCGCTTAACAGGTTCTCTACAATTTCTCGAATTGGCTGCACTCGATCGCTTTTTACGTTTGCGTCCTCCTGAATCAGTAGATACAAGAGTTTTGATTGTGGGAGTTACCGAGAAAGATCTTCAAAGTATAGGTCGGTATCCTATTCCAGACAAAGAACTCGCCTTGGTATTAAAAAAACTCCAGGCAGCCAAGCCTAGTGTCATTGGTTTGGATATTTTTCGAGATTTTCCCAATGAGCCAGGCAAAAAAGAACTGACTCAAGTTCTGCAAAATAGCCAGAATATAATCGGGATTGAGAATGTTTTACCCGATCCCAGTGGCTTGACTATTGCTCCTCCCCAGGGATTGCCGAGCGATCGCCTTGGTTTTGCCGATGCTATTCTTGATGATGATGGTTATCTTAGACGCAGCCTACTGGGAATTTTCAACCCCAAAGTCAAAAGTGAATACAAGTTTTCTTTCACCATCCGAGTTGCCGAAACTTATTTAGCCACTAAAAAAATTACTCTAGAAAACGGAATTTGCGATCGCGATGCCATGCGTTTTGATTCAACTGAATTGACTCGCTTTGTGCCTAATACTGGCGGATATATTAGAGCTGATGCAGTTGGAAATCAAATCTTGATTAACTATCGTAATTATCAACAACCATTTGAGATAGTTTCTTTTAATGATGTCAAAACTGGACAAATTAAGTCAAATCGTATTCGAGGGCGGATTGTTTTAATTGGCATGGTTGCTCCCAGTGCCCATGATTTTATCAATTCTTCTGTCGTTGATGGAATGAATCCTGGAGTTATTTATGGTGTAGAGTTACAAGCTCATGCCATTAGCCAAATTGTTAGTGCTGTTTTGGATGGGCGATCGCTTTTAAAAGTTTGGTCTGACAACTGGGAATATTTGTGGATTTTCGGTTGGGGGTTTATCGGAATTGCTTTGAGTCGGTTTGTTCAATCCCCGAGGAAAATATTTGTAGGGCTAATAATTTTAAATATTAGTTTAGTAGGAGTTGTTTATCTTTTACTCTTAGTAGGCTGGTGGATTCCCATTGTTCCTGCTTTGCTAGCTTTGTCTCTCAATGGTGCTGGGTTGACAGCTTCATTATTTTATCGTCGCCAACAAAATTTACAGTTTCGACTCCAGAATCGTCAGTTAGCGATAGAACAGACTTTCAATGCTATTCATAATGGGCCTTTACAAACCCTGACTAAAGTAATGAGATATGCTCAAGAGCAAAACTTAGTTACCAATCTGTTGTTATCTGAATTACAAACCTTAAATAGCGAAATAAGAGAAGTATACGAAAATGCGCAACAAGAAGCCTTAACGCAGGGGAATCTTTTGTATTTACACAATAATTTGGAAATTGACTTGAATACTCCGCTTTATGAAATTTTTTATGAGATTTATAGCAACACAACAGCAAGAGATTTTCCTGGCTTTAAAACTCTTAAACTTAGAATTACTCAATTCGAGCAGATTAATGAGCGGTTTTTGAGCCTAGAGCGGAAACAAGCTTTATGTCGCTTTTTAGAAGAGTGTCTGTGTAATGCGGGAAAATACGCTTTAAACATGACTCGCCTTGAAGTTAGGTGTTTTCAAGAAAATAGTCGTAATGTTATTCGGGTAACGGATAATGGAATATGTTTAAAATCAAAAAATTGTTACAATAATACTCCTAAATACCAGGGAAGAGGAACACAGCAGGCAAAGAAGTTAGCCAGACAACTAGGAGGAAATTTTAAAAGAGTACGTTGTTCTCCTCAAGGTACTATTTGCGAATTACGTTGGCCTATTACTAGAACTTGGTTTTGGTTTTCTTAGCCGACTTTGTAAAAATTTTCTTTTATTGAGAATATGAGATTGAATCTTTTAATTAAAAAAAAATATTTACTATACCAATTATCGATTAGCTTCTTAAGTATATTCCTTCAAATTACTACGGCTACAGGGGAATATAAACCCAACTCTAAACCATCTGCTCCCAAAACTAATACTACTACTACTACCACGGGGACAAGGGGAGGTTGTCAGGAAAAAAGTACGACAACTTTGACGGCATTAGCACCGCAAACTCGCCAAGGACAAACAGTTTCTCAATTTCCCACTTTTGCCTGGTTCGTACCTGACTCTCAACCTTTATCAATGGAGTTTCGGCTCTATCAATATGATTCCCAACAGCGATCGCAACTGATCGAAAAAGTTAAAATGGTATCCAAGCCAGGAATTATGCAGCATTCTCTGCCTCAAAATCGCCCTGGTTTAGCAATCAATCAAACCTATCGTTGGCAAGTCGTAATTTTTTGTAATCCTAATCGACCATCTACTGC
>JBDKJC010000429.1:0-4241 GCA_039796815.1 Cyanobacteriota bacterium
CTAAATCCTAAATATTGCTTGAGATATATACGCTGTTTAGTAATTACGCGACGAACCCTCAAAACTACGATTACCACCGCCACCACGATTATTGTCGCGAGGTCGAGCTTTATTTACTCTTAGCTCTCTCCCCATCCATTCTGCACCGTCTAGATTTTCAATTGCCTTAGTTTCCTCATCATCACTACTCATTTCTACAAAACCAAATCCTCGAGGGCGACCAGTTTCACGGTCTGAGGGAAGAGAAACCCTCGAGACAGTACCATATTCTTCAAAAACAGTCGTAAGATCTTCTTTAGTAACCTCATAGTTTAGGTTGCCGACATAGATTGACATAGATTGTCTCCTGATTTGCGAACTTATTTTGAGATCAATAATTGGGAAAGAAAGCTTGCCGATTTATCGTCAATCTATAGATACTCCAGAGCTTATGACAAATTGAAACAAACGTGTCTACCTAATTGAAATCTCTATTTTCTAGTACATTAACACAGCCAAATTAAAAGGACTCATTAAAAAAAGGAAATAATCTTAAAAAATAACAAACAAATAAGATCTAATAGCTAATAGTTGAATAAAGAGCGTTTTTATAGGCTGATAGCGAAGATAAATATAAGTAATAATAAAATCCGATTGATGGACGTGATGTATGACACCCAATGGAACTAAATATAATGAATTACGGCAATTAGTTAGATCGCAGTTAGAGTTACTTTTAGAAAGTGGCAATCTACAGGGGGCAAAATCTCTTTTGATTCCCGTACAGCCAGTAGATATTGCCGAGGCAATTGAAGGTTTACCAGAAGCTATTCAGCTAATTGCTTTTCGTTTGCTTTCTAAAGGAGAGGCGATCGAAGTTTATGAGTACTTGAATAGTGATGTTCAACAGGCTCTAATTCAAGAATTTAAACGCCAAGAAGTACTAGATGTGGTGGACAAAATGTCTCCTGACGATCGCGCACGCATGTTTGATGAGCTACCAGCTAAAGTAGTGCGTCGTCTATTAGCTCAATTAAGCCCCAAAGAACGGCAGGCTACAGCTATTCTCTTGGGCTATGGCGAAGATACGGCGGGGCGAATTATGACCCCTGAATATATCTCCTTAAAAGAAACTTTAAGCGTTAGCCAAACATTAGAACATATCAGAAGTTTAGCTAATGCCTCGGAAATTGTTTACTATCTCTACGTCACAAGCAATTCTCGTCAGTTAACAGGGATTGTATCTTTAAGAGATTTGGTGATCGCTGCACCAGATACTAGCCTGGCAGAGATTATGACCCGTGATGTAGTCCTGGTTCATACTGATACCGATCAAGAAGAAGTTGCCCGTACGATTCAACGTTACGATCTTGTGGCGTTGCCTGTAGTAGATAGTGAAGATCGTTTAGTTGGGGTGGTAACAGTAGATGATGTAATCGATATTATTGAGCGTGAAGCCACAGAAGATATTTATGCTCTTGGTGGGTTACAGTCTGACGGGGATAACTATTTTCAAACTAATTTATGGACCGTTGCTCGTCGCCGAGTTGTCTGGCTATTTATTTTATTACTGACCAATACGGTAACGGGGGCAATTATTCGCTCGCAAGAAGATCTTTTACAACAGGTAGTAATCCTAGCGGCATTTATTCCTCTCTTAACTGGAACGGGGGGAAATGTTGGCGCACAGTCTTCTACAGTAGTCATAAGAGGTTTAAACACTGATGAAATTCAAAACATGGGTGCAGGAAAAGTTATTTTCCGTGAAGCCACGGCAGGTATGTTGTTAGGCCTAATCTTAGGCGGGATGGCAACTGTTTGGGCTTATTTACTTCAGGGAAATCTCGCGGTAGCTGTGTCTGTCGGAATTAGTCTGATTGCGATCGCTCTCTTGGCTTCGGTAGCTGGCTCGGCATTACCTTTTTTGTTTCGTTCTTTTGGTTTAGATCCAGCTTTGATGTCTGCTCCTTTTATTACTACTGCTGTCGATGTTTTAGGAGTTTTGATCTACTTCTTAATCGCTCGAACCATTCTCGGTTTATAGCTTAATCTCTGCTAATTTTTGACTGTTGACTTGACGGTTGGCTGATGACTGTTACAATGGCGTTTGTTTTATGAAGATATAGAAGTTACTGATGGCTAGATCTGCTACTTCTGCCCTACGAGATGGAGTTATTCTTAACAATCGTTACCGAATTGTGAAGCAGATTGGTCGGGGTGGTTTTGGTCGAGCCTATTTAGCGGAAGATACTCAGCGCTATCGAGAATTATGTGTTCTCAAAGAATTTGCCCCTCAAGTAGAGAGTAATGATGAATCGCGCCAGGCGGAAGATTTGTTTGAACGGGAAGCAGGCATACTGTATAAGCTTAATCATCAGCAGATTCCCAGATTTGAGGCACTTTTACGAACTCGAATTGATGGTCGGCGATCGCTGTTTTTGGTTCAAGAATATATTAAAGGAAAAAGTTACTGGCAATTGCTTCAGGATCGAGGCCAATTAAGTGAAGCAGAAGTCACCGAAATGATTTGGGATATTTTGCCTGTCTTGGACTATATTCATAGTGCTGAGTTAATTCATCGCGATATTTCGCCTGATAATTTAATTTTGCGCGATCGCGATCGTAAATCAGTATTGATTGATTTTGGCTGCGTTAAACTTGCTGCTAATGCTGTTTCGCGATCTGCGGGACATTCGATCACCCTAATCGGCAAAAAAGGCTATGCTCCCGATGAGCAAATTCGCCGTGGTTTGACTATGCCCTGTAGCGATCTTTATTCCCTAGCCGCCACCTCAATAGTTTTGTTGACCGGCAAACAACCAGATCAGCTATACGACAGTTATCAAGGAAAATGGACTTGGAGTCAGATCGAGGCTAGTCCTCAGCTCAAAAGAGTTCTGAAGAAGATGTTAGCAGAAAGACCATGCGATCGCTTTCAATCTGTTGACCAGGTTAGACAGGTTCTCTCTTTAGAAGACAGATCGCTTACGAGTAACTTTACTAAGTTTATTTCCCGTTGTCGTACCCTAATTTTGGCTCCTGGCGATCGCGATCGTTTTTCTCGCACTAATCGCTCTGACTCAGATAGCGCCTTGTCTCTAGCTCCTTCTACTATGAGGCGCATCCCTCAAAGAATAACTCGTCTGTTTAATTATCATAATTATCATTTTAACAGGGTTAAACCTTGGCAATGGAGCCTCTTTACCTTGGCAGTTATTATTATTCCTGGGCTAATCAGCTTTGCTTTAATCAACTATCAAATTACTCAAACAGTCGCACTCAATCTTAAGCTTCAGAAGGCTGATGCTCCACAACAAAAACAAGTCTCCGCTAGCCAAAAAGAACAAGATTTACAGCGTCAAATACGTCAAAAAATTAAATCTCAGGAGTTAGATAGCAGTGCTTTTTATAAACAGGTTGACCTGATTTTTAATGAACAGTATCCTGAGCTGGCAGGCAAACAACTAACCAAAAGTAGCGATCATCAGCAATATCGAGAAGTCTGGTATCGAATTGCCCGTAGTTTGTTAACCAAACAAGAAAGAAAACGCTAATAATTTGAGCTGATAGCTAATAAATAAGAGCTAGGGTGAGGCTCTTTGCTCTGACTGACAAGCTAAGTTAGATGCTCCAGAATCAGCAATCGACAGGGGAACAAATGAACTATTATTTCCACAGTTGACTAAACGTACTAAGGTAGGGTAGAAATCAAGGCGATCGCCATTTTTAGGAGTATTAAATTTAATATCTTGTCCCGTTGCACCATCAAAGGTAAAACCTGGTGTTTGTAATTGTTGGAGAACGTCTTTTCTGGTGGGATTGTTTTGTAGTTTAATTGCTTCGATTAAAGCCAGAGTTGCATCGTAGGTTGTAGCGGTACTACCATTTATTTCGGCTTTCCATAGCTTTTGGCTATCTTGAACAAATTCTCCTTCAGGATCGACTAGAGGATGCCAAAAAGCAGCAGAAATTAATTGCAAAGGTCGATCGGTTTGAATTTGCTTTACTTTAGAATAGGCTAACGGGTTAGCACCTAAAATCATGGTGTTACCGTTATCAGCTTCAATTAATTCTATTGTCCTCGCTAAAGCATTAGTCTCTTGCCCATCTGGGATCACAATAAAAACATTGACACCCTGTTTTTTTGCTTCTTTTAAAGCTAGGCTGGTTGAAAAATTTTGGTCATCGGCGATATTAAATTTTAGAGGAAGATCGAGCTTTTGACTTTTAATTATTTGTTCTAATTTAAATCTTAAATTATT
>JBDKJC010000430.1:0-4241 GCA_039796815.1 Cyanobacteriota bacterium
ATTCTCCTGTTATCAATGCGTATTGTATAAAAGATAAATTTGGATAAGTTTGTACCTGTTTCCAAAAGTAATGTCCTGCTTTTTTAAAGTCTTTTAAGTCTAACAATCCCAATTTGATCGCATCAAGATTAATTTGATTGAGTTTTTGAGGTGTTTGTAAATAATTATCAAGGCGTTCAGAGACTAAATTACTGCTTTCATCCATCAAGCGATCGGCGAGATCGTTAACTGCTTTCTGCCCATTTTTAAAAGAAAGATAGCCAACTAAACCCACCGCACCAACAATTTGCAGCACGAAAGGTAATACCAAAACTAAACGTAGAGGTAATCCTTTAAGCTTGTTGACAGAATTTTTGGATGAGGCGATCGCATTAGGCGTTTCGATTTTCATCTAAATATAGAGCTTAATCACTAGCTAAAATTACCAAATTGACAATTCCAACTTTTATATTGCCCAAAAAATTGGCTTCAATAACAAAATTCGGAAATTAATGATTTCTTGAGCAAAATTACATCAGGCTTGCTAGTGTGCTTAATACATTTTCTAGCCTTAACCGAACCTAATTGCGATCGCTGGCTTTTGAGTTAAATCCAAAATCTTGTTAACAATATAGAAATTTCAGTGACTTTTGCCTTTACAATAATTTACTGCACTAACTCAAGCAAAAATAATCTGGAGCTAAAGGTTTGAAGATCTTGATGATAATAGCCAACCATTTGTCAATCTCAACCTAAAAGAATTCGACTTACAAAGCAAATAAACAAGACTCAAAGGGAATTAAACTACAAATTCATGACTATGGCAAAAGTTCTCGTCTCCGATCCTATCGATCAAGTTGGTATCGATATTCTCTCTCAAGTAGCCGAAGTAGACGTAAAAACCAAGTTACCTGTAGAAGAACTCATTAAAATAATTCCCGAATATGATGCTTTAATGCTGCGATCGGGTACTCAAGTTACAGCAGAAGTAATTGAGGCTGGTAAAAATTTAAAAATTATCGGGCGGGCAGGAGTTGGCGTAGATAATATTGATGTTAAGGCTGCTACCCGCAATGGTATTGTCGTAGTTAACTCTCCAGAAGGAAACACGATCGCTGCTGCGGAACACGCTTTAGCGATGATGCTGGCTCTCTCTCGTCAGATTCCTGATGCTAACCAATCCGTCAAAAACGGCAAGTGGGAGCGGAAAAAGTTTGTGGGGAATGAAGTTTATAAGAAAACGTTAGGTGTAGTTGGTCTGGGTAAAATTGGCGCTCATGTGGCTAAAGTAGCTAGGGCTATGGAAATGAAGCTACTGGCATACGATCCCTTTGTTTCTACCGAACGAGCCGAAAGATTAGGCTGTAGTTTAGTAGATTTAGACTTGTTATTTAAAGAGTCAGATTACATTACGCTACATATTCCTAAGACTTCCGAAACCGCTAACTTAATTAATGCTGAAGCTCTTGCTAAAATGAAGCCTCACGTGAGAATTATTAACTGCGCTCGCGGTGGCATTATTGATGAAACTGCCCTAGCAGAGGCACTTCAAGCGGGCAAAATTGGCGGTGCAGCACTAGATGTTTATGGTAGCGAGCCTTTGGGAGAATCACCTCTAACAGCAGTCGGTTCTAATCTAGTCTTAACTCCACATTTAGGAGCTTCTACGGCTGAGGCACAGGTCAATGTGGCAATTGATGTAGCAGAACAAATTAGAGATGTTTTATTAGGGTTGCCTGCCCGATCTGCGGTAAACATTCCTGGTCTAAATCCAGATGTAATGCAAAAACTCAGACCATACCTAAGATTAGCAGAGACATTAGGTACAATGGCTGGTCAACTAGCTGGAGGTAGAATTGATGAGTTAAATATCCGTTTACAGGGAGAATTAGCCAATAACGATAGTCAGCCAATCATTGTTGCTGCATTAAAAGGATTACTTTCTCAAGCTTTAAGAGAACGGGTAAACTATGTCAATGCAGCTATTGAAGCCCAAGAGCGAGGCATTAGAGTAATTGAAACTAAAGATAGTTCGACTCGCGATTATTCTGGTGGTTCACTACACATTGAGGCTCAAGGAGCTAACGGTAAACACTCTGTTACAGGAGCTTTATTAAGTGAAGGCGAAATCAGAATCACTAATTTAGACGAGTTTCCCATTAATGTTCCACCAAATGACAATATGCTGTTTACCTTACATCGAGATATGCCAGGCATTATCGGTAAAATTGGCTCTTTGTTAGGTAGCTACAACGTTAATATTGCCAGTATGCAAGTAGGACGCAAAATTGTTCGAGGGGAAGCTGTGATGGTACTAAGTTTAGACGATCCTCTACCAGAAGGAATCTTACAAGAGATTATTAAAGTAGATGGTATTAGAGATGCTTATACGGTTAAGCTCTCAGTCTAGAATATTAAGTCTGCTCAACTATATGGTGCTATTACCGTTTAGTTGAGTTTGGATCAAAGCCAAAATAGTTTAGATTAGCGAAGCGCTTCCTTCATCAACGCCTGGGCTTGCCCCGCTTCTCTCGGGTGAAATCCCAGGCAAGGCGAGACTTATAAAACAGCTGCCTTACCTAAGTATTGGTCAATTCCAAGTTGGTGGATTTTTTCACTAATCTTATATTTTGTATTGCAAATTTTAAAGTTTAAATATATTAACGTTTAGATAAATTAGAAAGCTAATTTTTTTGAGCAAATTGGGAAAACTATTACTAAAGAACCAAGCAAATAGTAAATTAAGCTAAAATTTTGACATACAGTATAGAGAGTACGTACTTCGATCTCCAATTATTTAATTAACAATTAAACCAAATAATTAATTTGGCATTTGGAATAACCCTAGTCACAAGTATCATCATTACTGTACCTAAAAATAAACTTATTTAGCCTGAAACTATGAAAATTTGTGGCATAGAACTAAAGCAACCATCGTTAGAGGTGGATTAAGATTAAGTTCTTGCGGTTCAACTAAGATAATTCTTAATATAGCTTATAACCTATAAAATTCATGTCTAATCGTTGGTGGGAGATCGTTGTAAAATGCGAGCCAGTTCTGGAAGAATCCGTCTTTTGGCGACTCGAAAAATTTGGCTGTTCGGGAACAGCGATCAAAGTTCAAGTTTTGAATGATGAGTCAAATCTTGACTTTAAATCTACTGATAAACAAATTCTAATCAAAAGTTATATTCCTGAAATTGACACTCAGTTATTAGATTTAGCAGCTCTCTCCCTGTGGTTAGAACAAGATGCCAAATTATTAGAAGTATCTGTTCCCGAAGCTCAATGGCAATTGATTGATGAAGAAGATTGGGCAAGTGGTTGGAAAGACTATTGGCAACCGATGGAAATTGGCGATCGCTTTTTAATCTATCCTGCTTGGGAAACTCCGCCAGAAAAAAAAGATCGATTACTTTTGCGTCTCGATCCTGGTGCAGCCTTTGGCACAGGTACTCACCCGACAACTCAGCTATGTTTGGAATCACTAGAAATGAGATTATCTGCAAATGCCCAGCATCAGACTATAGCTGATATTGGTTGTGGCTCGGGTATTTTAGCTTTGGGTTCTGTTTTACTTGGCGCTAAAAAAGTATATGCCTTAGATACCGATGCTTTAGCTACCAAAACTTGTCGCAGCAATTGTCAACTAAATGAAGTTAGCCGCGAAAGCGTCATTGTCCGTGATGGCAGCGTTGAACAGCTAGTTGCCGAAAACGAAATTTTTGATGGCATTATTTGTAATATTCTTGCTGATACTATCGTTGAATTATTTCCTAAGTTTAATCAAATTACTCATGAAAAAAGCTGGGCAGTTCTTAGCGGTATTCTTCTCACTCAAGCCGATCAAATTGCTGATGTTGTCGAACAACAAGGATGGACAGTAGCAGCATTATGGAAGCGCAAAGATTGGTGCTGTTTCAATATTCGACGCTCGGAATATTAAAACAGTTTTAATTAGCTAGGGTCAGAATATCTACCCCATCTTTAGTTACAGCAATAGTATGCTCAAATTGAGCCGATAGTTTCTTGTCTTTAGTAATAGCAGTCCAACCATCATTAAGCATAATAGCTTCCCATGTTCCCTCGTTAATCATTGGTTCAATGGTAAACACCATGCCAGGCTTAATTTTTTTCTTTTGCCTGGGATCATAATAATGAGGGATTTGAGGAGCAGTATGAAAGACGTGGCTTACTCCATGACCAACAAAATCTCTAACGACAGAAAAACCTTGTTGTTCAGCATAATCTTGGATTGCTGC
>JBDKJC010000431.1:0-4241 GCA_039796815.1 Cyanobacteriota bacterium
GTTACGGGGGAATTGTGGCACTACTGACAGCATTGTCCATTGACATTCCTATGTCAACTGCTGAGATTTTTGAGGAAATTTTACTTTTTCTGGTGGTTTGTCTGGTGTGCAATGTAACAGTTTATACTCTCGATCGCTTACGAAAAACTGAATATGAATCGCGAAGGCAGATGAAGCTATTTCTTTATGCGATCGCCCACGATCTCAAAACTCCTGTTTTAGGCACGTCAATGTTTCTGGAGAATTTATTGACTCAACCCCAGACAACTTTTGAGTTTAACCGTTCTAAAGTTCAGCGAATGTTACAAGCAAGCGATCGCCAGTTACGTTTACTCGACAGTTTGTTAGAAGTTCATCAAACTGAATCCCAAGGAATCATTTGTAACTGCCAGCCAATTGAGCTTAAGTCTTTAATTAATTCTTTAACTGATGTAATAAGACCAATTTTACTTAAAAACGAAGTAAATTTGACTACGTTAATTCCCGAGTGCTTACCGCTTATTAGTGCAGATTCGATTCAGCTAGGGCGTGTCTACGAAAATTTAATTATCAATGCCATTAAGCATAATCCTCCAGGAATCAGGATTCTCTTAAAAGCAAAGTTACAAAAAAATTGCCTTTATTGCACTGTGGAAGATAACGGTTTGGGAATCGATCCAACAATACATGAGCGCATCTTTTCCCTTTATGGTGGAGAAAGCGTTCGTCGTACTCCTGGGTTGGGTTTAGGACTGTATTTGTGTCGGCAAATTATTCACGCTCATCAAGGTGAAATTGGCGTTCAAAGTTCTCCCAATCAAGGAGCAACTTTTTGGTTTACTTTACCGATTGTGAGTAAAAAAGCGTAGTATTTTATTTCGCGCAAAGACACAAAGACGCAAAGATACAGGGGAAGTAGGAAAAAGTTTGTATTTTATATTTAATTTTTTCCAGCGAATTAGGCAATTTAATCAAGATATTAACCACATCAAGATATATCCTAAAGATTATGGTTGTGTAGTATTTTGAGTGTTCATGTCTCAGTCAATTGCCTCTAGTAATAGTATTAGTCCTTCTCTTCCCACGATTAAAGTTTTAATCGTGGAAGACGATCAAATGATGCAATTGGGTTTGGAACAGGCACTTAGTAAATATCCTCAGTTAGAAATTGTTGAACAGGTAGATGATGGTTATTTCGGGGTTCAAGCTGCACTAAAACATCAACCCGATCTAATCATTATGGATATTGGTTTGCCCCGTCTTGATGGTATTGCCGCTGCTGAAAAAATTAGAACCCAACTACCAACAGTAAAAATAGTAATGCTGACTTCTCATACTATACAAACTGAAGTTATTGCTGCTTTGGCTGCTGGTGCTGATGCTTACTGTGTCAAAGGTGCAAAAGTAGAACAATTGATTAATGCGATCGCTGTTGTGCAAGATGGTGCTACCTATCTCGATCCGCAAATTGCCAAACTAGTAGTTGAAAACCTCAAACCGCCCACTCCTAATGATCAGATCGGCAATCTATCCGAACGGGAAATAGAAATATTAGAACTAATTGTTGAAGGCAAAAGCAATCCTCAAATTGCCAAAACACTACATTTGAGTCCTAACACGATTAAAACCCATGTCCGTAGCATTATGAACAAGCTGACGGTAAACGATCGCGTTCAAGCTGCTGTTGTGGCATTGCGATCGGGATTAATTTAAAGTTGGATGACGATAAGAATTTTCATTAAGAAATTTTGCGAATTCGTAAAGATATAATTGCTACTGCTTGCCAGTGCTGGTGCGATTACACCAGAACGAGATAGGGTAAACAAAGTAGTTTTATGATCTAAACTTTTAAATTTTTTATATGACCGCCATAAATACTAACCCCACCAAAAATCAACCTGACCAACCTCCTGCTGACTCGAAAGAAAGAGTGAGTCAGTTTATGAAACAGATACAGGATGAAATTTGTGCTGGCTTAGAAGAAGCCGATGGCGGTGGCAAATTTCAAGAAGACAGTTGGGAGAGAGAAGAAGGTGGCGGTGGGCGATCGCGAGTTCTCGCCGATGGCGGTATCCTAGAACAGGGTGGGGTTAATTTTTCTGAAGTATGGGGTAGTCAATTGCCTCCTTCAATCCTCCAGCAGCGTCCCGAAGCTGAAGGACATGGGTTTTATGCCACAGGAACATCAATGGTGTTACACCCCCGTAGTCCTTACATTCCTACAGTTCACCTTAACTATCGTTATTTTGAGGCTGGGCCAGTTTGGTGGTTTGGTGGTGGCGCGGATCTAACGCCTTATTATCCTTTTGCCGAAGATGCTGCCCATTTTCATCGGACGTATAAAGAAGCTTGCGATCGCCATCATCCTGAATATCATTCTGTATTTAAGTATTGGTGTGATGAGTATTTTTATCTCAAACACCGTCAGGAAACTAGGGGTGTGGGCGGACTATTCTTTGATTATCAAGATGGAACAGGAAAACTTTACAAAGGGCCTCATCCAGATAAAGCAGCGGCAGAGTATAGTAATAAGTTAGGGGAAGTGGAACACCGCAGTTGGTCAGATATTTTTAACTTTGTGCAAGATTGTGGCAGGAGTTTTTTACCTGCTTATCTACCAATTATCGCCAGACGCAAAGATTTAGAATATGGCGAAAGAGAGCGCAATTTTCAGCTATATCGCCGTGGACGCTACGTAGAATTCAATTTAGTTTATGACCGTGGAACTATTTTTGGCTTACAAACCAATGGACGAACTGAATCGATTTTAATGTCATTACCACCTTTAGTTCGCTGGCAATATAACTATCAACCTGAACCCAATAGCCCTGAAGCAGAATTATACGAGACATTTCTCAAGCCTCAAGATTGGATTAATTGGCAGAAATGAGTAATGGGTAATAGGTAATAGGTAATAGGTTTTTTTCCTTTCCTGTTAAATTATTAATTATTTTCTCAGTATTATTGATTTGAATGGAAAATTGCGTCATTTTTAATAGCAAGCTGGCTGGCTATCCTGAAACGGCAACAGAACCAGGGATCTTGACTAAAGATTATTTGTTTTGGCAGCATCAGGGAATTAAACGGCAGCTTTGTCTAGATGATGTAGTGGGGACGGCATTGGTTAATTATGGAGAAGATCGCCAGCCTTGTCTTCTAATATCGGCTTATCCCAAGCAAACATTTGGTTTGATATCTAAAAAAGAACGTCGAGTATTGCAGGAATATTATTTTACCTGTGCAGATTTGACCGAGCGATCGCAATGGCAAAAGGCAATTGATAATACTTTAGTTGGTCAAGCGATCCAGACAGATATTAAATGTCGTCATCTCCAGATTGTAATCAATCCCAATAGCGGTAAGGGACAAGCTGTAAAGATATTTGAGCAGGTGCGTCCATTGTTAGATCGCAGTAATTTAACCTACACTGTCACTCAAACTACTAGCGCTGCGGATACTAAAAATTTAGCTTGTCATCTTGACCTCAAAAAAACAGATGGATTAGTAATTGTCGGGGGAGATGGTACGATTCATGATGCGATCGCTGGTTTGATGAGTCGTCGCGATCGTGAAACGGCAATTAAATTACCTTTGGGGACAATTCCTGGGGGTACTGGTGATGGTTTGGCGAAAAGTTTATTGTCATCTGCTGGAGAAAATTATAATCCGCTGAATGCTGCTTTTATCATTGCTAAAGGTAGACAAAAGAGTTTAGATTTAGCTATCGTTATCCAAAATGGCAAAGAGTACTATAGTTGCCTATCCCTCGCCTGGGGTTTAATTAGTGAGGTGGATATTGAGTCAGAAAAGCTCAAGTTTTTAGGGGCATTAAGATTCAATGTTTATGCCTTAATATTGATGAGTCTACTACGCACCTACAGAGGTAGATTTTCCTATCTAATCCACCCCGACTTCGAGAATACTCACAGCAACTCGTCTCCAGGTTGGCAGGTAATGGAAAACGATTTTATCTTTCTCTGGGCGATGAATACTCCCTGGTCTGCCCATGATATGAATGTTACCCCTTATGCCAGTTTAAATGATGGGGCGATCGATGTTTTAGTGATGCGTCAGGGAACATCCCGCTGGGAATTATTACAAGCTCTGTTAAGTTGTGCTAAGGGACAACACCTCGATCTACCTCATATGGAGTATTACAAAGTCAGTGCTTTTAAGTTAGAACCTCTAACCGACAAAGGTATTTTAGTAGTTGATGGCGAATCTATGGAATATTCAGCTATTGAGATGAAAGTAATACCTAA
>JBDKJC010000432.1:0-4241 GCA_039796815.1 Cyanobacteriota bacterium
AAACTTAAAATTAATACAAAGTTTGACAAAATTTCGATATCAGTTTTAGCGAATGGTTTTCAATTTGAGGATTCTTCAGGTTCCCCAACAAATAAAAACCTAAATGATATGATAACTTCAGGTTATTTAACCCCAGCTTATGTATTGGAAGTTAACCAAGATGCTGAAGGTTATGATTTAGAAGACAGATTAGAAAAATTAACGCAATTGGTTAAAACCTTAATTTAAATTTTAAATTATTTTAAGCGCCAATTTCGCAGATTTTTAGTGCAATTTTCCAAAATCATATCTCTAGTGCATGATTGTAAAGTATTTTGTACCGATAAGAATTTGAGCAAAACCGTATTCTTGAACCCATTTCCCGGCTAATCCACCTGAATTAAAATATAAATTTAGAGCCTTAAAGTTTTTACCGTTTATTAGGAGCGAATCTTTAAAGAAATTTATGGTTGTTAAATGGTAATCTTCACTTTTAATGCTAGGTGCATTTTTAATAAATAAATCCAAAGTACTAAATGAATACTCTGTATTTACTCTATTAGAAACTTGGAAGGATTGAATACTATCTTCTATGCATAAGAATGTATAATTTAGATTTTCTAAATACCATGGCCTACCACAATTAATATCTTCTCCTACTTTTTGGGTTTTAATAAATGATTGCTTTCCCCCAACACATTTGAAAGTTAAAATCTCTCCATCCGTAGACTTATATTTTAAAGTTTCATTGCCTAAATATGGCACAATACTTTTTTGATTTGGCGTTAAATAAGTATATAATTCACTCTCATCACATTTTGTGCTTTTGTGGCAGGATGAAATAAGATAAAGAGAAATTGCGATTAGAATAAATTTCCTCATATTTGATTTTGCTTATTGTTTCGAACTAAAAAATATTAGGCTGTAAATTCCTTTGAGAATATTATTAGGCGAGCCAATTATTTTTTAATAAATCTTGAATTTAGAGCATAAAGTTATATTTATATAAAAAAACTGATTTAATAATTATAAAACTAATTTAGGTATTTTCATTAACATCCTAATGAAAGTATTCAGTGGCTCAGGTCGATGCTTTCCTAGAAAATGTAAATATGGATTTTGCAATTACAAGAAAAAAAAATTCCCGCTATATCATCAAGTTTTGCATAAAAGGACTTTTTTATTAAGAAACTTGAACTTTTCTTCCATTTGGAGTATTAACAAAAGCTAGACGTGGATGTAGGAAAACTAATGTTGCTAGTTCCGAGCTTCCAATAAAATTGATTATAATATTATCTTCTATTATAATTTGTCCTATATGTTCATTGGGTAAATTCAAATGGCCGTTGATCGCATTTACAAGGTTTGTAAAGGCTGCAAAGGTCACATTTGAAATTCCAATTGGTCCACCTCTAAATACAGGAATACTAACTTGAGTGATAATTGGTGCAATTTCAATTTCATGAATTGTGTATACATCTAAATAGTGAGGGTGATTAAATCCAATAAATCCCTCATTATTTTGATTTGCTAAAATAGCTATGTTAACTATTGGATATACCGGTTAAACTGACCACCCTAAACCGGAGCAAATTGACCACCTTTTTTTCTGGCGAAAAGTAATCAAAATGTCTGGCGAAGTATAGCTGTTCATGACTGATCTATGATTCAAAAATAAATATAATTATTTCAGTTAAGCATACTTTTCTTTTTTCTCATTGATTCACCAAAAAGTTCGATTCGATGTGAGCCGTGAACAATGCGGTCAAGGATAGCGTCAGCTATAGTAGTTTCACCAATGACTTCATGCCACATATTTACCGGTACTTGTGCTGTAATAATCAGTGATGCTTTAGCATGGCGGTCTTCAATGATTTCCATTAAAGCAGAACGGTTGTGGCCATCTAATGGCTGTATTCCAAAGTCATCAATGATGATTAGATGTTGTTTTTCTATCCGACTGATTTCTTTTGCATAGGTTCCATCTCCTTTTGCCATCTTAAGTTGTGAGAAGAGTTTTGATGCATTAAAATACATCGTCTTGTAACCAAGTAAACAAGCCTGATGGCCGATTGCAGAGGCAATAAAGGACTTCCCTATGCCGGTGCTACCGGTAATCAGGATGTTCTCTTTACGGTTGATAAACTCGCATTCAGCAAGGCGCATGATTTGATTCTGATCAATAGAGCGTTCCCCGTCATAGATAATCTGTTCTATTGCCGCTTTGTATCGGAACCGGGCATTGTTGATATGTCGTCCAATACTCCGGTTATGCCGGTCATCCCATTCAGATTCTATCAACAGGGATATCATTTGGTCAGCTGTAAACTCTTCCGATTTACCCGCCTCCATGCTCATTTTGAAGGCTCTTGCCATTCCGTAAAACTTCATCTTACGCATTTTTTCTAACGTGTCTGTGTTCATTTTTTATTGTTAAAGGGTGATTAATTGTAGTACTGTTTTCCACGGATGTTATCGTGTGACGGCATCATAGGGAGGACCTCTATAGGATCGGGTTGGTCTAACCCTCGCTTAAGGATTGATTCGATGGCTTTATAGGAGTACTTGTCATACTCAATACCTCGCTTGCAAGCATTGATCAAACGATCACGGCCATATCGCTTACCCATAGACAAGATACCAACACAGGATTTATAGGCTTGTTCAACGTGTTGCTTGTTTTGTAGAATGACATAGATATATTGCTTTACAACATCGTCTATTGACTCTGCCCAACTCAGGAACTTCTCAGGGGTCCAGTCGCTTACAAAGCGATGAGTAGATGGAAGATGGTCTTTGTCTGTTGTGTAATTGTAAGGACTCTTAAGCCTCTTGTGAATGGCGATTCGCTGGTAATGGTAGTATACTTCGACCTGTATACTGGTATAAAGTATCTTAACCTTTTTGCCAATATGCTGATGGGGTACGCTGTAATAGTGCTTATCAGGACTAAGACAGATATGGCTATTCTTCATTACTGTTGCAAAAAGCTGTTGCTTGTGCTCATAACGCAATTGCGGCAGGGCGTGTAGTGTAGGCCGTTCGATTTCCTCGAACTGCATTCGCCGACTGTAATGACGTCCCTTTAGCAGCTTGTTGTTATGTTCTTCCAAGCACTCCCAGATAGCTTGATTCAATGCTTCAAGGGTATGGAATACCTTATCCCTGAGCTTGGCATAAATACGTGTGTAAATGATTTTAACAGCACCCTCTACCAAAGACTTGTCCCTTGGTTTGTATGCTCTTGTTGGTAATACCGTGATACTGTAATGCTCTGCAAAAGCAGCAAAGTCTTCATTGATAACCGGTTCGTATTTACTTGATTTTGTAACAGCTGATTTAAGATTGTCCGGTACCAATGCATTTGGAACGCCACCGATATAATGTAATGCACGCTCACAACTAGCAATCAGGTCCTCCTTTTGCTGGCTGTAACTTGCCTCCACATATGTCAGCTGGCTGCATCCTAGGATGGACACAAAAACTTCAACTGCTTTTTGTTCTCCCGTTTCCGGATCTACGATATGAAGTTTCTCGCCTGCGTAATCAATATAAAGTTTATCTCCGGCTTTGTGATCCATATGCATCACCGGATTAACCTGTTGCTTCCAGATATTATAGTAGTGCCCGAACTGGCTTGATTTCAGACCATCCGGATGTTGAGTAAGGTATTTCTCCCACATCATGTGAAGTGTGACGCCCTTTCTTTTTAGCTGTTTGTCAATGTCGGGGAACAACTTATATAGTTCCCGCGCTTTATCAGTTATGTTATGCTGGTGAGGTTTAAACTGAGTAAAGAGTTCTTCCAGATCGTGGTCTGTAAGCTCTTCAATCTCAATCATGTTTAAGTTCAGAACCTTGTAGTCACGGACATACTTTTTAAGTGTGTTACGAGATACACCGGTCAATCGGTAAATAGCCAGGTTGCTCTGGCCTTGGCTGTGTAGTCTGAGGATTTGTCTAATTTTACTCATGCTGATTGATTTATTAGCCATTGGGAGTTTGTTGGGTTTTAATCCGCGAAAAACTCCATTTATGGTTTTAAATCAGCATGAACTTGCTATCTTCGAGGGTGGTCAATTTGCTCCGGTTTGCCCTGGTCAATTTCGTCCGGTTTTAGGTGGTCAATTTCAAACCGGTGAAAGTGGTCAGATTTGTCCGGTGAAAGTGGTCAATTTCACCGGTTTCTCCACTTGTGCAGCTTAAAGGAATTAAATCCTACAAAACGTTTTAGTTCACCCGTTTCTCCTTTCGGTTAAGAT
>JBDKJC010000433.1:0-4231 GCA_039796815.1 Cyanobacteriota bacterium
AATCCTAGAGTTTAATAGAGGTATATATTAAGTGATTGCCATTCCTATTCCTTGGAATAGAAGCAAGTGGAGTACCATGAGCTTCACGTCAACACTCTATCTTTGTCCTGTTCTCGATTTACTTTTAGTAAACGTACCTCCAGCATGGCAGGCAGAAATAAGATTAGGACTACAAGAAGCTTTAGTTAATGCAGCCAAACATGGCAATAAGCTCGATCCTAGCAAAACTATCATCGTCAGATTTTCTGCTACTAATAGCGAATACTCTTGGATCATTGTCGATCAAGGAAATGGGTTTAGCGAAGGGTGTAAATGTCTTAACAAAATTGACCAAACTCAGATGCTTCCTGTAGATGAAGCCGAGAATGGCAGGGGTTATTCAATTCTGAATGAGATATTTGACGATGTTCATTG
The DNA here is from genome assembly GCA_039796815.1 of Cyanobacteriota bacterium. Taxonomy (GTDB): domain Bacteria; phylum Cyanobacteriota; class Cyanobacteriia; order Cyanobacteriales; family Xenococcaceae; genus Waterburya. The sequence goes on from JBDKJC010000433.1 coordinate 415, forward strand.
GAATAGAGATGGCACTCAGTTAACTCTTTCTAAAGCAGTAGCTAGTAATAAAGAAAAACAGCCAGCGATTTGTTGAGGTAATGTTCTTATTAACTAAGGTTAATAGTGAATAAAGTTTGATATACTAGTTAAGCGTTATACGCGGCGACATAGCCAAGTGGTAAGGCCGTGGATTGCAAATCCATTATCCCCCAGTTCGAATCTGGGTGTCGCCTTGAAACATACAGTCATTCCGAATAAGAATCAGGTGATCTTTAAAAAAGGTAGTAAATAGTCCTAAAGGATAGGCTTCGCCCTAAAGGGCTAGCTTCGCGTCGCAAATAGGTAGTAGGTTTTATCCAACTAAAACTTACTGTAAGTCCAATTAAGTCCAATAAAGAATTTCGGCTTGAGGAAAGTTAGTTGTAATTTGGGCTTCAATAAATTCTTGCAGCTCTGCCATGGTGTCTTTATGATAGACATATTTGACTCCTCCAAACTTATTGCGTTTTTGACTACGATGTTCTGGCTCAAGATCCAGTTTACTTTTGGGATACCATGTCTCTAACACCTCTTTTGATTTAGGCGTAAAGCGATGAGTAATTAATTCAAAAGTAAGATCGCAATCAAGATCCAACGTTTTTGTAATCAATTGAAATAAATCAGTATAGTGTTGTTGCCAATTAGCGATCGCCATAATTGGTGCAATGACAATCCCCACAGGATAACCATGTGTAGCAAGTTTACGTAATGCCTGTAATCTTTGAGCTACCGAGGCTGTTCCCCCTTCCATAGTGTGACTTACAGGATCGGCATTAACACTAACACGACAGCGAGTATGTCCATTATGGGGTAAATCTAAAAGTTGCTCGACACGATCGAACTTACTTACCCAACGTAAATATGCCGTTTTTCTGGTGCCAAAATAGCGAATACACTCCGCTAAACTTCCTGTTAAATGTTCAATTCCTAAAGGATCGGTATAGCAACTAACCTCATAGGTAGTATCTCGATTTTCTTGTTCATAATTGCTCAAATTTGCCAAAATTTGCGGTAAATTACTATAAACTTTAACGACAGGAACACCAGCAAGACTACCCGCTAAATAACAATATTGACAGTGTGCAGGACAACCTTGTGCCAAATGAAACTGCCAGTCGGCAGAAGGAGGAATCGGTGTTAATTTCAACTGACTTGGTGGTGCATTAACTATAGCTAGAGTATTTTTGGCGATCGCATAAGTTTCCCGCTCATCCTTGCCTCGCAACCCTGTAAGTCGATTTTGAGATAATCTGGTGACAGGAATAGCAAAAGATTTGACTCGCTCAATAATTTGCTGTCCCCAATCTTCCGCCTCAGCAGCAGGAGTTACGAGTACTTGTTTTGGTAGCCATAGCCTTTCAGAGCTGGCTTGAACTTGAGGCTTAACAGAGCTAGAGATCATGACAGTAAATGATGTGAGAGAAAAGACCCATATTAAAAATTAGAAATAAAATCAACTAATTCGTACCTACTAAAGATAGAGATCTGATAATTTTTACTGATTAACTTAGTATTAGTAACCAGCACTACTTATAAAAGATGATTAAGAATCTAGCGCCAGATATTTTTCGCCAGAGATTACTACTGGAAGGGTTTTATACCATAGATATCAGCCAGTCGAGCTTAGAGGAATATCTTCTTACCGTTGCCCAGCATCTAAAGCTGAGGACTTATGGCAAGCCGATTATTTTTGTACCTGTCTCAGGCATGGGTAAAGAGGAAAATGCAGGATACGATGCATTTATGCCTTTGATAGACTCAGGTATCTCCGCCTACTTTTGGAGCCAAGCTAAGTTTTTTTCAATTGTGATGTATACCTGCAAAGGTTTTGATGAGCAAGCAGCAATCGACTTCACACGGGAATATTTTGCTGTATCTGGTGAAATAGCCAGCGTTGCCTTTTAGAATTTCTAGATAAATTGGCGATCGCTTTAGTTTTTAACTTGATTTAAAGCAAAATTTGGGATGATTAACTTTAAATCGCAAGGTGCAAAAGGAATGATATTTTTCGATATCGATCAAACTCTGATTAATCACCAACAGGCTCAAGACACGGCAGCTTTATTATTTTGGCAGCAATTTTCGTTTCTATTGCCTTATGTCCCAGAGGAGTTTTGCCAACACTGGCAAACTGTTATGGAGAAACACTTTATTACTTTTATGCAAGGAGAAATCACCTTCACTGAACATCGTCGTAGACGAATGAGAGAACTGTTTCAAGAAGCTGAGTTGTATCTTACAGATGATGAAGCAGATAGTCGCTTTACTGTTTACGTAAAATATTATGAAGCTAATTGGACATTATTTGATGATGTTTTGCCCTGCTTAAATGCCTTATCAAATCGTCGGCTGGGCATCATCTCCAATGGCAATACTGAGCAGCAAATCAAAAAATTATACCAAACAGGGATTGCAGAGCGATTTGAGATCATTGTTGTGTCAGAAGAGGCGGGAGTGTCGAAACCAAAACCAGATATTTTTCTGAGGGCATGTCGTCAAAGCGGAGTCAAGGAGGGACAATGCTATTATATTGGTGATAATTTACAAAATGATGCCTTAGCAGCTAAATCGGTCGGAATTAAAGGCATTTGGCTGAATCGATTAGATATACCTTGTTCTGACATGATAGTACCAGTGATTAAGAATCTTGATGAATTGGTCGCGATCGCACCTTGATATCAATAAAAAGCCTGGCACTTTAGTAGATATATTTATTCCCATTGCTAGCTGTCGAGTTCGTCGGAGTCAATTTCCTTGACCAATAAAACTATTAGCTTTTAGCCTTAAAGATTACTTAAGTAAATAATAATTTTTACCCATGAATCACAATCTTTACTCTATTTTGACTGGCTCAATTAAAGATAAAAAAAAACATTTTTAATTACTGAAAATGAAAGCCAAATTACTTATGCAGATATCGACCTAATGTCTGGTGGTATTGCCAATGAATTAAACAAATTAGGCATCAAAAAAAGCGATCGCCTGGTAGCGATAGTATCTAAATCAGTTGAGGCTTTAGCTTTATACTTAGCTTGTTTACGTAGCGGAGTTGTTTTTGTTCCCCTCAATCCTGCTTTTACTTTAAATGAATTAGAGTATTTTTTGGCAAATGCTGAGACTAAAATAGTCGTGTGCAATCAAAATGCTTTGAATGAAATTAGAACAATAGCCTCACAAATAGGAATTAAAATAGTTAAAACTATTGACGCAGCAGATCCTGATAATTTAGTTTCTTCGGCTAAAAATCAATCCCAAGCTGGTGACTTTCTCGATGTAAATATCAGTAAAGATGATCCTGCCGTCATGATTTATACTTCAGGCACGACAGGAAAACCCAAAGGAGCAGTGCTATCTCATCGCAATTTGGCAGTTAATGCTCTGGATTTAAAAAATCATTGGGATTTCCAAGAACAAGATGTCTTGTTGCATTGTCTGCCAATTTTTCATGTTCATGGCTTATTTTTTGCGACTCATTGTGTCATGCTCAGTGGTGCATCTATGTTGTTCTTGAATAAATTTTCGGTAGAGATTGTTCTCAAATTTTTGTCTCAAGCGACAGTAATGATGGGAGTTCCCACCTACTACACCAGACTGTTGGCAGATAGCCGTTTTCAAAAGCAATCTTGTGACAAGATGCGTTTGTTTATTTCTGGTTCTGCGCCTTTGCGGCAAGAGACTTTTTCTCTGTTTAAAACTCGAACAGGGTTAGAAATCTTAGAACGATATGGGATGAGTGAAACAGGAGTTAATACATCTAATCCCTTAATAGGTGAAAGAAGGTTAGGAACAGTTGGTT
>JBDKJC010000434.1:0-4229 GCA_039796815.1 Cyanobacteriota bacterium
TACTAGATTTGAGGTTAATAGTTACGGTATCAATAATTAGTTTAGCCAGATAAATCAACGCCAGAGGCATCAATCCTTGAACTACTACTAGAGCTAGTCGAGCAATTGTCCAACCAGGACTACTTTGCCAAACTAAACGTAAAGCTGGTAAAAAACGAATTGCAACTTTAAATTTATTTTTAATAGTTGATAAGGATTTCATATTATTTAATTGTGTAACTTAAAATATCTCCAGAATTGGCGATCGCTTCTCCATAATCTTGCCCTAAACCAAAATAAAATTTATTATTTAAATATTCAAAAGAACGAGCTTTATTACTACTTTCAAAGCTAAGAATATTTTGCCATGATTTTTGATTACTTGGTTCGCTAGTTTTAAATACATAGATTGTAAAGCGATCGCCAACTTCTTTTTTATTAGCTAAAACATATAATTCGTTGTTAATCACTAAAATATCCTCCCCTACTGCTCGATGAGGAAGCTTTACGATTTCGGGAGTTCTGCCCATACCTTCTTTTAAATACATTCCTAGAGAGTTCATATAAAATTGTTCATAATATTGACCAGTATTACCATAAGAGCGGACAGGATAAATTAAATATTGTTTATATTCGACTGGATTCCAAATCCGATAAATAGTATATAGATTGATTTCATCATCACTTTTTCCCAGTTGCTGTCTAGGAATAAATTCATCATTTTTCAGATTTTCATCCAAAAAGAATTTTTGAGTTTCAGGATTATATACGGCGATCGTATTGGGATAATTATCAATATCTCTTAACAAGGCAGAAGGAGCATAAATTTGATTTTGATAACTAAAAACGGCAAAAAACCAATTATAATCAACTAAATATTGATTAGGAATATTGTCTACGCCAGCTCCTTGAAAAGAGAGTCCTCCATCGGTAGTAATTGCTATCCCTGGAGCAGCAATATTTTGGTTAAGATTACGATTATTACCCACCAACAAAATATGGTTTTCGTTAGTTTGAATCAAATCGCGAACATGAGCTAATTCGACAGATTCGGAAGTGTATTTATGCCAGGTATTATCGATATTTTGACGATAGTATTTATTATGATCGAAGTTACGGGGATCGGCAGCAGGAATATAAAGTTGATTACTAAAAACTTTGTAATGTTCGATCGCTTCTTCTTGAACTGTATATTCTTTGGCAAAAGATTCAGTAGCAGGATTATAAGCCCAGACATTAATTGGACCAGAATTAGTAACTGTACTACCCCCTGCAATATATATTTTATTGTTAAAAACTTGCAAGTCCCAAACGTTTAATGCTCGCCCTGCTTGTCCGTCAGCAGCTAGAGGATTACCTAATCTAATAACTTGTTCATCAATAGAGTTTTTTGAATTTGCCAAGGCACAAGTAACAAAAATTGTGCTAATCATGAACAATGAAGCTAAAACAACCACCCTGACTTTTAGTTTCTTAGACATTAAATCTACAGAGCAGTTACTCTGGAAGTATTTGGGGCAGGTACATTTAGTTGATTTTCTGCTAGGTTTTTCTCAATAAAATCTACTATTTGAGGTAATAGTTCTAAGTTTTTGGGTCGTATAAGATGATAAATTGGTTGTTGCTTAACTAAATTCGCGCACTGGAAAAAGTGTAAAGCATCTCCTTGATGATATAGGGTTGTGGGTCTGGAATGTCGTGATAGCTCTTTAACTGCTATGGCATTGGGAATTGATTTGACTGCAAATTCCCCACTGTATCCTAAGACATAAATACGTCGAATAGTCATTGGCTTCGGTACAGAAGTATACTGCGGTCGATAGTTTCGTTTTGTCTCAGCAGGATGAAATATAGGGAAAGATGCAAAATCGTAATTTAATACTCTAGCTGTTTCCCTGGTCATTTTGATTTGAGGAAAACCTGGGTGTAAAATAGCCTGTTCTTGTCCTAGAGTAATGGGAGCTACATCATCATTAATCAAATTGTATCCGCGAGCGTGCAATGCCGCCGCAACAGAAGACTTCCCGTCTCCAGAATTCCCCAAAAAGATCACTGCTTGACCATCAATATCAATCACACTACCATGCAGTACCAAAAATTGACGTTGATAAAGCAAAATAGCCATCACAGTGCTGGCTAAGTAGAAGCGAATCATCGTTTCTGAAGCTTTAGAAGTAGGGGTAAAGACAATTTTTTTGCCAGCTTCAACAGTAAACAAACCAATATCTTTAACGTAAATGAGACCTTGTTGACGATCTACCTGCAAAGCCCAAGGTTTTTCGATTACTTCTGATGGTAAATAATCTCCAATCGAGCGATCGCCATTTAAGACAATGGAGACATCTCTAGGCGTTTCCTTCGCTATAAATTCAGGTATCTCTAGGTATGAATGGATGCCAAGACCATAAGCATAATAAGAATACAAATTAAATTCTCCTAATGTTCAATAAATAAACATATAAATAAATTTTGGAAGACACTAGCAATTAAGCTATATGTCTTCCAAAATTAACTCTTAAGCTATAAAAACTTATAATTTATAACTTAGAAAGAGCCGATAGGTGTACCATCTGGAGGAGTTAGATTTGGAATTACGAGAACAACACCATCATCTTTACCAATGGTTTTACGTTGTTCGGTAAGTACTTCGATAGAACCATGTACACTTAACTTGGGTGAATTGTATGATTTTTTCATGTTTGTCTTTCTAATTAATGTGGTTAATTGACTTCAACTAAGTTGAAGGCACTGCAAAATAGAGTGCATAAATAAAAGATTTGTCTAAAAATCGAAGAAAAAAAGTAATAAGTATAGTAATTATAGTAATAAATAAACAGTTATAATTTGCTTAACCAGAGAGATAATAATGTGGCATTAAAAACATTTAAATCATCTCCTGGTCTCGGCTGATTACCATTAACAAAACGGGCATACGATTCTTGTAATGAGGGTATATTGACATAAGATTCGAGTAATTGATGTCGCTCGAGAACATTTTTAAAAGTTGTTTTTTCTTTTTCTAATAAACGATGGCTAAAATTAGAACCTAAAAGACTTTTACCAAATCGCCATTGAATCTCAGTAGGTAAAATACCACTCATTCCATGACGCAAAATAGCACGGGGATAACCCTGACGAAACTTTTGTTCTAGAGGAATAGCTAAACAAAATTCCATTAGCCGACGGTCAAAAAATGGATAGCGAGCTTCTAATGACCATTTGGAAGTACCTTTGTCAGTGATTTCCATGGCAAAAGGATATAAACCCGTAGATATGCTATTCAAGTGCTGTTGTCTGGCAGTGGTAAATAGTCTTTCATCGGATAAATTCCTAATTTGCTCATCTAAATTGACTTTTTTAGCTAAGGTTGGATTAACCAAATCATATTGAATGGGTGTAAATCTTTGTTTGAGATATTCCCAAGGTTCGTTAATCAATGGTTTAATACAGTATTCTTTAAAAACCAACTTGCGAGATAAATGGGCATTTTTTCTGACTGCATTAATTTCTTGCCACAATCTGCGCCAACGAAATTGATAAGCTAATGTAGTTAAATATCCCCACCCATGGGAAATAGTGGTATCTCCATCTACCCCATCTAGAAAAACCCGCACTCCATTTTGATTGGCACACTGATAGAGACCATCATGGATATAGAGGTTAAACGATAAAACTGGTTCTTCTTCTTGCCAAAGATAGTTTAACAGGGGATTAAGCAAGTCTGCCCGTACATTGTGAGCTTGAATTCCCTCCAGACTTTGCACTTGCTGCATATAATGACGTTCGTCAATTTGTCGTAAATCTGCTGCGGGCAAACTAGGAAAAATAGCCGAGAAAGTGTGCAGTTGCTGTCCAGTAGATTTTTGCAGTAGCTGATTAGCAGTACAGGCAATAGAAGACGAGTCTAAACCACCGCTGAGTGTTGACCCTACAGGAAAAGCACTACGCAAACGACATCTAACAGATTCAAAGAAAATTTCTCGAAATGCTTCAATATACTCTTGGTGAGATTTGAGTTTAATGCGATGATTAATATCTAACGACCAATACCTTTGTTTTTTGACTTGTCTAGTTGGTTTAACTACTAAAGAGTGTGCCGATGAAAGCCGAAAAATATCTTGGTAGTAAGTCGCCTCCTGATCTTCGCAGAACATTGCCAATTGATAGGCAATTTTTAGTTCATTAATCTTTTTAGGTACTTCAGTTAAACACCAAAGAGCTTTTATTTCTGAAGCAAAAGCAAAAACTTG
>JBDKJC010000435.1:0-4228 GCA_039796815.1 Cyanobacteriota bacterium
CGAGGGCATAGTTAGCGTAAATTTTACGCTAACTATGCCCTCCTATTTCCTTTTTCTCGGCAAATTTTTCTGATTCTCTTTCAAAATGAGAATTGCTGTAGACGACTTTTTGTATTAGGCAGCGATTTTAATCGCTGAATGTTAATGAGAAAGGTGCAAGATCTGAGTTATCCTATTCCAGGGATAAACTTTAATTTCTGTGTCGCTTTTTCCGCCACTTGTGAATAACTCAATTCACCACAAAGGATTTTGCCCATCAATTGACCCGCAGCGGGACGTTTAACCCCCATTTTATAGGCGATTTTAGGAGCTTTGAAGAACAATCCCGCCAAGAAGTCTGCTTTAGCCAAATTTGAACCCCATTCTTGATTTACTGACTCGGTATAGCTTGATAAAGCATTAGTATCACCTTCTAGCGCACTGATAATCGCACTTGCTGCTTTAACTCCTGTAAACATAGCGGGACGAATTCCTTCACCAATTAGAGGATCGACCATTCCTGCTGCTTCACCGATTAACAAAGCGCGATCGCGATGCAAAGCACGATCTTTTTGCCAGAGATTCAAACAATGCTCCTTATATTCTCCGCGACTAGCATCTAGATTAAACAATTCTGCGTATTTAGTTAACTGTTTTTTTAATTCATCAGGCTTACCTTTGGAGTCACGCACATAAGCAGCACTCAAAGAATAACCATCTACTTTAGGAAAACACCACATAAAGCCATTTTTCAACGAGCCAAAGTCAAAAAATGCTGTTGTTTTATCGCGATCGCTAACATCTCCAGGTACTTGTAAACTAGCTGCTGCCACAGTTGGGGTGTTGTCCATACCCAAAAATCTAGCGACGTTACTATTAGCTCCGTCGGCAGCAATTAAATACTTGCCAGCAAATGTGCCACTATTAGTTTGTACCTGCCACGTTTCACCTTCTAGGCTAACACCCGTAACTTCTACACCGCTTTTAAACTCCGCGCCTTTTCCTGTTGCCTGCTCCATCAAAAAGTTATCAAATTGACTGCGCTGCACCATCCACATTGGGGCTACATCTTGTAACTCAACTTCCGCAGGATCTCCCATTTTGAAAGTGTATTTAACTTGGGAGACATAATTCTGCACTATAGGAGAGAAATCAAAATCAAACCATTGAGCGATCGCTGGAGAAACTCCACCACCACAAGATTTATTACGGGGGAAACTTACTTTTTCTAATACCAAAACCGAGTGACCTTGCTTTGCCAAATGATAAGCAGCACTACTACCAGCAGGGCCAGCACCCACAATAATACAGTCAAACATATCAAGTAATACCTATTTCAAGATTTTTGTCAAACCTTTAACAGATTAGAGTAAGCAAAACAAATCAGTCAACTTTGTTCAATGAGCAATGAGCAATGAACAGTAATCAGTAATTAGTAATCACTAGTCTGGCTGTATTCCTGCACCCACAGGAGCAATGGACTTTAACTCAAGTTCAGGTAAATCTTGTTCGATTTGGCGTAGATTCCACTCATTTTTAAATAGTAGTACTGGTCTCCCCCAATTATCTTTGACAGCGATCGCATTAAAGATTCGACCCGCTTTGGTTAAAGCGTCCCAGCCACCATGTACCCAACGAGCCACACTATAGGATAAAGGTTCAGTGGTAGTTTCGACGTTATATTCATTTTGCATCCGAAACTGAACTACCTCAATTTGCAGTTGTCCTACCGCAGCTAAAATGGGGTCGCGTTTAAATTCATCAGTGGAATACATGATCTGTACCGCACCTTCTTCTTGCAATTCCTTAATACCTTTTTGAAACTGCTTAAACTTAGAGGGATTAGGGTTTTTTAAGTAAGCAAAGATTTCGGGGGAAAAGCAGGGTATACCTTCGTATTCAATCTTTTTTCCGTTATAGATGGTATCGCCGATCGCAAATACTCCAGGATTATTGAGACCGATAATATCCCCAGGAAAAGCCTCATCTAATGATTCTCGACCCTGAGCAAATAGCTTTTGAGGACGGGACAAGCGTACTGTTTTCCCTGTACGAGCGTGTTGTACTGTCATGTCTTTTTCAAACTTTCCTGTACAGACCCGCACAAACGCCACGCGATCGCGATGCTTGGGATCCATGTTTGCCTGAAGCTTAAATACAAACCCCGTAAACTCTTCGTAGGTAGGTTCAATTACGCCAACCGATGAGTTGTGGGATTCGGGCGGTTGGGCATATTCGAGAAAGGCTTTGAGGAATAACTCAACACCAAAATTAGTCATGGCGCTACCAAAGAAAATCGGTGTCATTTTCCCTGCATGAACTTGCTCTAAATCAAAATCTACGCCAATTTCATCGAGAATTTCTAATTCTTCTTTGAGTTGATAATAAAGTTCTCGTTCTAGTAAATCCTCAATCCGTGGATCGCCCAATTCAATTACTGTGTCTTGAGCTACTTTGCTACCGTGAGAACGACGTTCAAACAGGTGAATCTTCTTTTCCCGACGGTCAAATACCCCCTTAAAGCGATCGCCCATCCCGATCGGCCAATTTACGGCATAAGTCTGCAAACCGAGTTCCTGTTCAATCTCGTCGATCAGTTCAAAAGCATCTCTACCAGGACGATCTAACTTATTAACAAAAGTAAAAATCGGCAGCGATCGCAACTGACAAACTTCAAATAGCTTGCGAGTTTGTGGCTCTAAACCCTTAGCAGCATCGATCAGCATCACCGAATTATCCGCAGCAGCCAGGGTTCGGTAAGTATCTTCACTAAAATCTTGGTGTCCAGGAGTATCTAATAAATTAATCTGAAACTGATTATAGATAAACTGCAACACCGTAGAGGTAATCGAAATACCCCGCTGCTGTTCCATTTCCATCCAGTCAGAAGTGACTTTGCGCTGCTCCCTACGAGCTTTGACCGCCCCTGCTTCATGAATTGCACCCCCATATAGTAGGAGCTTTTCGGTGAGGGTTGTCTTCCCCGCGTCAGGGTGGGAAATAATTGCAAAATTACGACGGCTGGATACAGCCTGTTCGATTTCAGTCTGGAGTTCTGCGGACATGGAATACACTGGGCAACAATTGTTAAAGATATTATATCTCTTGTCAAGGATCTAAATTTTAATCTGACATTGGTAACTAATTCAAATCTTCAATAGTATTGAAAAGCAGCGATCGCCTAAACCTCAGCATAAGCACAAAGTAGATTTGCTTTTATACACTTTTTTACGTTCATTATGAAGGTTACAATTGTCTTATATTGTAGAAATTATTAATCCTGCATTCACCCCTACCCAAAATGCAGTACTAAATGGAATTGCTTATGATTCTAAATCAGCTCGACTGTTTGTTACTGGAAAACTATGGTTCCAAAAATCAAATGTTTGCCAATATTAACAGCGATCGAGAAATTAAGTTGTGGGAAGTAAATAGAGGTCAAACAATTGGTACTCTTCTGGGTCATAATAATATTGTTAAGTGTTTATTTATTGATAGCTGAAGTAAAACAATTAGATTTTGGGATTTAAAAACACAAAAAATTATCAAAAGTTTTAACTTTAAATTGTGCTTCCTACACATAGATCGTAAAGGCAAACGGTTGTTCGCTCCTGCTAGATTTTCCAGCCTAATCTGGTTGGCTGCTGATAGATTTTCTTCAAGGTATTAATATCTCGCTCAGAAATAGCAGGAGGGTTGCTTACCTGGGAAAAAAATAGAGCATCACCCGCTTCTGGGCTATGTCCCCAGATTCCCAGTGCGTGACCTAATTCATGACGAATAGTAGCCAACAAAGATACTCCCGTAAAATTTGGACTAACCTGCATTGTCATCCGCATAGCGATCGCCGTAGGAGCTGCTGTTAGATAAAATTTATAGTTAGTTTGGGCGGTAACTGCTCTGGGAATGTCATATTTTTTAGTATCAGGATTTAACTTAATTTCTCTTTGAGGTTGCGATCGCAAGATTAAGATATCGGCCCGATCTTTTTCTGCTACTTCCTGTAAGGGTAAATACATGTTCCATTCGGCGATCGCTTTTCTAGCGGTAGCTGTCCACTGCTGAAAACGTTGATTGGCTGCCGTATTTTCTGGTGTTACAGAGTCTACATATACCTTTAGGGGAAACTGTGACCACACTAAATATCCCAAAGGCGTAGATTTAATCTGCTGAAAATAATCTCCTTGGTTATTTGGTTTCCAAGTAGCTAGAAACGGGGGTAAAGCATGAACTTTTGCTGGAGGTAAGT
>JBDKJC010000436.1:0-4216 GCA_039796815.1 Cyanobacteriota bacterium
ATCGCTTTAGGTTATGTTCAGACAATTTTAGGTAGAAGACGTTACGTTAATTTAGCTAGCGACAGTCTCAAATTATTACGAGGAACAAATCCAGAAGCGATCGCTTTAGATAAGCTGAATTACAGCTATAACGATGCTCAAACCCTTAGAGCAGCAGCTAATGCGCCGATTCAGGGTTCTAGTGCAGACATTATTAAAATCGCGATGATTAAGCTACAGGATATCTTAAAAGACTATCGGGCTAGATTATTGCTCCAGGTGCATGATGAATTAGTCTTAGAAGTTCCCCCTGAAGAATGGCAAGAATTACAGCCGATTATTAAATCCACTATGGAAGAGGCTGTAGAGTTAAGCATTCCTTTAGCAGTGGATATTAATGCTGGTAAAAACTGGATGGAAGCAAAATAAAGGGGCTTTGCCCTTAGCTGTAAGCTATAAGCTATAAGCCTTCATACTGAGTTGCTTTCTAGAGAGTAATTTTATTTTGCAATTAGCTGCTGAAAATAATCAACCTTGTAATCTAAAGTCTTGGCTAATTCTAGAGCCTGCTGAAAATATTGCTTGGCTTGTGTTTTTTGCTCTAACTTTAAATATATTTTGCCTAACATATCGTAAGTATTGATTAAGCCATAATGATTGTAAGACTTGCGTTGTATTGTCTGTAGCTGAGTAAAAGTGGCGATCGCCTGTTGTGCTTGTCCTTTTTGGAGATACAGTTTTCCCAGACTATCTAAAGCATCATTGGCGATCGCTAATTGTTGGGTTGCGGATGCTGATGTCAACCCTCGCTGATATGCTGCAATCGCTTTGGGAGTTTGAGTTAAAGTTTGATAGTCATGAGCGATCGCTAATTCTAATTTTGCTACTTGGTCTAGTTTGTTACTCTCTATATAGTTTTTGATTAAACGTTTCCTAGTGGCTATGGCTAGTTTAGTTTGACCAGTGCGATCGTAGAGATCGATTAAAGTAGTGAGATAAAAATTAATTTGCTCTGAATTAGATTTTGATTCAGCTAAAGTTAATAATTCTTGATAGGTTTTGGCAGCTAAAGAATAGTCAAATTTGGCTACATAGAGTTCAGCTAAAATTTGGAGATTTTCCGCAACCGCAACTAAATTCTGTTGCTGTTTACTATTATTCAAGATTTGTTGCTCAATGGCGATCGCCTGTTCTAAATATTTAACCTGTTGATAAGCGGTGGCAAGGCTTTCTAATAATTGCGGAGATAAATTGTCAATAGTTATCTCTTTCTCGATCGCCATTAGACGATTAGCAATATTGCGTAGATCTACAGCGCGGTTTTCTTGCCAAGCGATCGCGCCAACTTTACCTAAAGCTTCAATTTCCACCTCGCTATTAATCGCACGAGCAAGTTTTAATTGGCGATACCATAGTTCAAATGCTCTATTGGGATTACCTTGTTGCAACTCCTGTGATGCCGTTTGCTCGAGGTGATTAATTTTCTGCTCAAGGCGATAAATTTCAAAACTAGATAACTTTCGTCTACCATAACCAGCTGGAATTAAAGGATCGCGGCGATCTACTCCTGTTTGTAAAGGATTAGCTATTGGGGTTTTAGCTAATAATTGATGGTGAACACCAAAAAGATTAATACCTCCCGCTAATAAAACGCTAAATACCATCTTCCAACTATTCACTTCTCACTCCTAATTTCCAGCAAATGGATATACACCAGTAATAACCTCATTCGCTCTTAATTGACCAACTCTTGCTCCTGGATCATTCTTATCTGCTTTGACAAGGCTATTGACGGGTAATACTAACCTGCGATCGATACTGGTAGTGAGGACAATATTTTCCTTACCTGTAGTCGTGATAATTCCTGCCAAAGTATCATCTTTGGTGGTAAATTGAATTGCCTGAGTTCCAATATCCCCTCGATTACCTAATCTTAAAGAGTTAACGAGAATTCGCTTACCAAATCCTAACTGAGAAATAACAGCAAGATAATCCTCAGATTGTACATTACAACAACCTGCCAGATTTTCTTTAACTCGCAAACGCATAACCCTACTTCCCTGAGCATTTCTACCCATCAAAGGAATTTGCAGATCGTCAATCGGTAAACGTAAAATACGTCCCCCTGTAGTCGCGATCGCCATTTCGGCTTTAGTAGTAAAATCAAAATATTTAAGAGTATCTTTTTCTTTAAGCTTAATCAGAACTAGTCCCCGATTGCCTAAAGCATCTAACTCTTGAGCAGCTAAACGTTTAATAATGCCCTTTTCCGTTAGCATCATCAAGTCTAAATCCTGATGATTTTCAGGGAGAAAGAAATGTGCCACCGTAGTCTTAGCATCTCTTTGGGCTGCGGATGATAGTAGTTCTACAGCAGGTAATTCAGTAGTTTCCAAGCTCGAAGGGACTTCTTTAAGGGTTACTGGATAAGCTTTGCCACTATCAGTCACTACAATTAACTGTTCGCGATCGCCAATTGTCTCTTGATGGAGGAGAAAATCTTGACCTTTTTGGGGAATAGTCTGATTGGCTTCTGACTCTGTAGATGGGTTTGACCAATAAATACAGCCAGAACTTGTTACCTTTAATTTAGCTTGAGGAGAGCGTTCAAAAGTGAGAGTCGGCGACACTGTTAAAGCTGGATTTGAGTCAACAGTTTTTTGAGCTGGCTGAGTTGAAGATTTTTGCTGAGTAGAAGTAATAGTAGGATCTTCACTGACTGCTACATTAATAATGCGAGTGCGACGTCGATCGCTAAACTTGCGTTTGAGAGCGCGTAATTCTTTTTTAAGAGATTTCAACAGTTCATGGCGATCGCCTAAAATCTTACTTAATTCGGCGATTCGCTCTTGGAGATCTCTAGCTTCTGTCTCCAACTTTTGTCTCTCTAAACCCGTTAGACGGCGCATTGGCATTGCCAAAATAGAATCTCCCTGAGTAGGGGATAAGTCAAGCTCATCCTGAAGCCTTAATTTGGCAGTAGTACCGTCAGGAGCGTGACGGAGGATTTCGATTACTGCATCAAGCTGGTTTAAAGCTAGCAATAATCCTTCTACGAGATGCAGCCTTTGATTAGCCTGCTCTAATTCGTGAGTATATTGCCTTCTCAAAGTTGCTTCGCGGAATTTGAGGAATTCTTCTAAGATTCCCCGTAAGGATAGCTGAACGGGCTTATTATCCACCAATGCCAGCATAATTGTCCCAAAATTACTTTGTAATGCTGTCTGGCGATAAAGCTGATGCAGCACTTTCTTAGCAGTAATGTCTTTTTTAAGTTCAATAACGACTCGCATCCCACTGCGATCGCTTTCATCTCGAATATCAGAAATTCCTTCAATTCTGCCTTGATTAACTAAGGCTGCTACCTTTTCAATCCACCCCGCTTTATTAACTTGATAGGGTAGTTCTGTAATCACCAGCGCTTTTTTTTCTTTACGACGTTTTTTACCTGTGGCAATCTGTTCAATTTGAGCAATACCCCGCATCTTAATGATGCCTTTTCCCGTACGATAGGCATCCTGGATTCCCTGAACCTCAACAATTTCTCCCCCTGTCGGAAAATCGGGTCCAGGTATTAGTTCCCAGAGTTTTTCGTCGGTTACAGTAGGGCGATCGATCAGGGTAATTAGACCATCTACTACCTCACCCAAGTTGTGTGGCGGAATATTGGTAGCCATACCGACGGCAATCCCCGAACAGCCATTAAGTAGCAAAATGGGTAGCTGAACGGGTAAAACAACAGGTTCGGTTTGAGAGCTATCAAAATTATCGCTAAAGTTGACCGTAGATTCGCCAATTTCCGTCAACATTGCTTCATAAGCGACAGGGGCTAGTCTAGTCTCGGTATAACGCATCGCTGCGGGAGGATCGTTATCTACCGAGCCAAAGTTTCCATGTCCATCTAAAAGCGGATATCGAGTTGAAAAGCTCTGTACCAAACGAACTAAAGCATCATACACTGACTGATCGCCATGAGGATGATATTTACCTAGAACATCTCCCACAACACGAGCGCACTTACGATAAGGACGATCTGGAGTCAGTCCTAATTCATACATGGCATAGAGAATACGTCGATGTACAGGCTTTAATCCATCTCGTACATCAGGTAAGGCTCGCCCCACAATGACGCTCATGGCATATTCCAGATATGACCGCTCCATTTCCTGATGTAGAGGGGTAGGAATAATCTGACCATTTCCTAACAAATTAAGCTGCTGTGCCATTCAAAACTCTC
>JBDKJC010000437.1:0-4215 GCA_039796815.1 Cyanobacteriota bacterium
TTAATATGAGTTCCTTTTCGATCGGTGGATAAACTTAGTAGCCTGGTTTCTGGGGGGATAGCAGTAGTATATTTAGCATCTGCTGGTGGTTGAGCCAAAAGAGTTTCTAATTTTGCTTTTAAAACACCCTCTGGCTTGACTGATTTTTGAAAAGTCATAGGTTGAGAAACTAACTCAATACTCTCTCCTGTAGGATTGAGCCAGTAAATTTCCACCATTAAATCTTGTGTAATTGCTGCTGGTGCAGGAGTATCAGTTTCAGTTTTTTCAATGGGAGAGGGGACGGGTTGAACATTTTGCGTCTTTTGTTCTAAGTTAGATTTTGTCCACCAAGCAACACCTCCTCCTGCTGCTAAAATAAGTCCCGTGATGGCGGCCATCACAGTGATTGAAAGGCGATTTTTATTATGATCCTGCATGGATTATGCTCCTGATACAAGGAAATGTCTGAGTTGTTGTCACTGAAGATTATGGCATCTTTGTTTCTAGTCTAACGAAACTGATTAGCTGTAAATTATCTTCATTAATTTCTAATTGTAGGATACGGGCTAGAATTCCGTCTCCTGACAAAGTATTTAGGTTCAGGCGATCGCTAATTCCTGTGGCAAAACCATTTAGCAGTCTAGAGGACATTGGACGACCATTGACAGTTCCCTGGGGATTGAGTAAACGAACTTTTTTACCATTAATAACTTTAACGGTTAGTTCTAAACTAATAGCTAATTCTCTAGAGGCATTTTGCCCCCGATAAGTTCCAGGAGTAGCATTTGATTCTAGGTTAAGATTTGTTCTTGTTGGTCTACTTAAGTTGAGACTAACTTGAAGGCGATTTTTGGGGCGCAGTTTGAGCTGGATATCTGATAGTTGATAACTAATATTAGTTGAGCCTGCTCTACTAACTATCAGACGATTAAGGATGTTTTGGAGTTGAGCTTGAATCTCAGTTGATTGTAAAGCTTGATTGAGATCCTTTTCTGTCAATACTACCTTGACTGCACCAGCAGCAGGAGTAGTTAAAGATTCTCTCAGGCGATCGATGTTGCTTAAATTTAGGCTGGCGAGTTTTACGGCTACAGGATCGGTTTCTAGATCGAGGGAGGCGATCCTAATACCAGGCTCGATCCTAACTCCTCGACTGGCAATTCGGATACGAGCTACCTTACCTTGGGCTGCGCGATAATTGGGTTGATTATCTATTCTCACTGCCTGCTGTTCGACACCGATCACCTGGGAGAGAATTTTGCCTTGAGCAATCTTATCTAGGACTATTCCGCCACTAGAACCTATGCCCAGTAGTCCTGCAAGCACAATCGTCAGAATTTCCATGAGCTTAATTCCTCAATTTTGAGGGTTAGATATTTTCTGAAGTTAGCATTGCTCGATCTTAATGGCGAGGATATATAGTCATTCCCAATAAGAACCAGGTGATCTCTGAGAAAAGTAGCAAGTAGCAAGTAGCAAGTAGCAAGTCCTAAAGGATAAGCTTCGTGACCGTAGGGAATCCTTTAGGGCAAGTAGCAAATAATATTTGACCTTGTTATCAATACAAAACTACTGAATCAAAAGTTGGGAATTTGCAACTCATGCAACTTGTGCTACATATTTAGCTATTTTAACCAGGATTAACTCGCATCAAAACTTGACCAAACTCTACTGGTTCGCCATTTTGCACCGTTATTTCCATAACTTGTCCTGAAACTTCCCCTTCAATTTCATTCATCAGCTTCATCGCTTCAATGATACACACTGTATCTCCTTTATTAATGCGATCGCCTACTGCGACAAAGGGGTCTTCATCAGGAGCGGGAGCAGAGTAAAACGTCCCGACCATGGGAGAGGTGATGTCTATCCATTTCTTATCATCCACTGCGGGCGCAGTAGAAGTTTCTGGGGGAGGTGGCGTTATGGTTACAGAGGTGGTTGGGGGAGTGGATGGTACAGCTTCCACAATTTGAGGCGAAACCGCAGTCGGGGCAACTGCTACCAAGCCTTTTTCTTTACGTACCGTTAATTCAAAATCATCGTTTTTGAGAACCAACTCCGTGATGTCGGTTTGAGCGATCGCCCCTAACAGTTCACGAAGTTCTTGGAAATTTATAGACACAAACTATACAGCCGTTATTAAGAGTAGTTTTTTTTTTCTCAAAGATAGTTGTGTAGTATTTTACGTACCTAAGAGATTTCGGAGATTATTGATGAATTTTTAAACAGAGAGATTTAATTTTCTCGACCTAAATAAGAACCATCACGAGTATCGACCTTAATCTTTTCACCAATGGCAATAAATAGAGGTACCATGACCTGAGCGCCTGTTTCGACAATAGCAGGTTTCGTACCACCCGTAGCAGTGTCTCCTTTCACGCCTGGGTCAGTTTCAGTGATTTCTAGTACGACGGAAGTGGGCAATTCTATTTCTAGTACCTTTTCGTCCCAAAAAATGACGTTTACCTCCATTTCCTCTTTAAGAAAATTAATGCGATCGCCTAAATTATCACTACTCATGCGCGTCTCTTCATAGGTTTGCATATCCATAAAGACAAATTCTTCTCCATCTTTATAGGTATACTGCATGCTGCGCTTTTCTAAGTTTGCTTGAGGAACGGTTTCTCCAGCACGAAAAGTTTTTTCAATAGTGTTTCCTGTTTGGACGTTTTTGAGCTTAGTCCTGACAAATGCTGAACCTTTACCTGGTTTGACGTGGAGAAACTCCACTACTCGCCAGACATAACCATCCATCTCAACAGTAACTCCCGTGCGAAAGTCATTACTAGAAATCATGAACTAAAAATGTGTGCTTAAAGATCGACATTTAATTGTACCTGATGACGGGTTACTAAAAGGATGTATCACTGAGGATGAAGGAGCAAGCCATGATGATAGGATGAACTATTTGGGAGTATTACAGTCTCTAGTCGCCTATTTTTCGTGTTCTTAAATTAGAAGCAATTGAGTACCAACAGAAGTAAAGAAATGTTGACAAGGGAGAGCAAATACGAAGAACATACACCTTAGTAGTTTTGGTTTTTCTTAATATTTTCGGGCAACGATCGAGATTAAATTTATGAACATCTTATGAACATCAAAAAAAGTACCTTTTTAAAACGAGATCGACTTTCTATTCAGCGAGTTGTGACTTTTGTTTTAACAGTAATGATTATGCTGGCTGGTTTGGTAAGCTGGCAACCACCAGCAAAGGCGATCTTGGCTCAGGGTGATGCTGTCACCGATCCTCAAGCTATTTTGCGTTATGCACTACCCATTGATAATGATTCTGTCAGAAAACTGCAAGCAAGTTTGGAAGGAATCTCGAGTAAGCTTAGGGCAAAACGCTGGAAAAATATTAGTCGTAATATTACCGACGCAAGTTTTGTCTTGTCTGCCCGTCGCAACAAGCTTTTAGAAACTGTTCCTGATGAACGCAAATCTCAAGCAGAAGCATTAATTGACCAACTAACCACGGGAACTAGCGAACTGCAAGAAATCGTTAGTACTAAAGATCGTGAAGCAACCTATCTCAAAAGACAAGAACTGCTTAATTTGGTCACTAAATTAGAAGAGTTAATGGTGGTAGGCTATCCCTTTGAAGTTCCTGCTGAGTACTCTTCCTTACCCCAGCTTTTAGGGAGAGCAACCGTAGCAATTGAGACGAATAAAGGCGATCTTCAAGTGGTGGTGGATGGTTATAGTGCGCCCGTTAACGGTGGTAATTTTGTCGATCTGGTTAAACGAGGTTTTTATGATGGCTTAGACTTCAATCGTGCTGAAGATTTCTATATTTTACAGGCGGGAGATCCCCCAGGAGAAGCCAATGGTTTTATCGACCCTAAAACTAATAAATATCGCGCAATTCCCATGGAAGTCTTGGTTAAAGGAGACGATTTACCCGTATACGGTGAGACGCTAGAAGAACTAGGGCGCTATCTAGATCAACCAGTAATTCCGTTTAACGCTTATGGTGCAATGGCTTTAGCTCGCCCTGGTGACGATCCTAATGGTGGTTCTTCCCAGTTTTTCTTTTTCAAGTTTGATACCGAAGTTACCCCGCCTGGATATAACCTCATGGATGGACGTTACTCTGTATTTGGCTATCTTACAGAGGGCAAAGAAGTGTTAGAAGAATTAACCGCAGGAGATAAAATTATCTCAGCTAAGGTAATTGAAGGAATTGAAAACCTAAAAGAACCTGAACAGTGAACAATGAACAATGAACAATGA
>JBDKJC010000438.1:0-4208 GCA_039796815.1 Cyanobacteriota bacterium
TCCATCTTCAGTCTCATGTAAAGATAAAGTTAAATCAAACTTGGCAGTATTATTGTCTACGGGTAATTCACTCAAAGTTAGCTCCCCAAACTCTAATTCTGAGGTCGGTGCATTCTGTAAAACAAACATCACTTGAAATAGAGGAGTATGGCTTAAGTTTCGCTCTGGCTGTAATTGCTCAACTAACATCTCAAATGGCAGGTCTTGATGTGCATAAGCCCCCAACGAGACTTCTCGCACCTGTTGCAATAACTCTCTGAAGCTGGGATGATTCTCTAATTGAGTTCGTAGTACTAAAGTATTGACAAAAAAGCCAATCAACCCCTCAATTTCCTCATGATTGCGATTGGCAATGGGTGAACCTACTGAGATATCTGTCTGTCCCGTGTAGCGATAAAGCAAAGTTTGGAAGGCTGCTAATAAAGTCATAAACAGAGTAGTACCTTCAAGTTGACTCAAAGTAGTCAGTCCCTTTGTCAGTTCCAGGGGAATTCTAAAAGATTGATTCGCCCCCTGGAAAGTCTGCACTGCTGGACGAGGTCGGTCGGTGGGTAATTCTAGTCGGGGTGCTGCTCCTGCCAATTGTTTTTGCCAGTAGCTTAATTGATTTTGTAGTTCTTCTCCTGTCAGCCATTCCCTTTGCCAGACGGCAAAGTCGGCATACTGAATTGCTAACTCAGATAGAGGTGATGGTTTTCCTTCTATAAATGCCGAATAAAGAGTAGTAATCTCTTGGATCAAGACTCCCATTGACCAACCATCAGAGATAATATGATGCATCGTCAGCAACAAGACGTGTTCGCGCTCTGAGACTAGTAATAATGTTCCACGGACTAACTGGTCTGTTGCTAAATCAACTAGCTTGGTAGCTTCTGCGATGACTAAACGCTTAATTTCCGCTTCCCGTTCACTGATTGGCAGAGCTTGTAAGTCAGTAATACTCATTTGCCAATCGCTAGGGGGATGAATGATTTGTACTGCTTCACCGTCTTGTTTGACAAAATTAGTGCGTAAAACTTCATGACGACGAATAATCTCGCTGAAGCTTTGTACCAGAACTTCTTGATTTAACTGACCTTTGATTCTTACACCAGTGGAGGTATTGTATGCTCCACTCTCTGGCTCTAACTGGTCGAGAAACCATAGTCTCTGTTGGGCAAATGAGAGAGGTATTTTTCCATCTCGCTCAACTACTTGTAGTGGTGGAATAGTTGATTTTATCCCTTCTCTTTGCTGTTTTTTAATTTCTTGGCTTAATTCGGCAACAGTCGCCGCTTCGAATAAGCTCCGCAATGGCAATTCTACTTGGAAAACCTTTCTAATCCTCGACACCAGTATAGTAGCTAAAAGAGAATGTCCACCTAGTTCAAAGAAGTTATCGTAGATTCCTAATCGTTCGAGATTTAAGACATCGCACCAAATGTTAACCAGTAGTTCTTCGATGGGATTGGTCGGTGCAACATAAATGTGTTCTAGTTGTGAAGTCAGATCAGGTGCGGGTAAAGCACGACGATCAATCTTCCCGTTGGGAGTCAGAGGCAATGTTTCTAAGAAGACAAATGCACCAGGCAGCATATACTTAGGGAGGGTTTGGCTAAGATGCTGTAGTATTTGTTTGGTTGAAGGAGGCTCTTGGCTAACTAGATAAGCCACCAGGCGTTTATCTCCTGGGATATCTTCTCTAGACATGACAACTACTTGCTGTACTTGCGGATATTGATTTAATACTGCTTCAATCTCACCCAACTCGATACGAAAACCTCTAATTTTGACTTGGTTGTCAATTCGGCCGAGATATTCAATATTGCCGTCGCTCAAGTAGCGAGCTTTATCTCCTGTTTTGTAGAATCGGTCTTGGTTATCTTCACTGAAGGGGTTGAGGATGAACTTCTCTACCGTCAGTTCAGGATGATTGAGGTAGC
This sequence comes from Cyanobacteriota bacterium, assembly GCA_039796815.1. Taxonomy (GTDB): domain Bacteria; phylum Cyanobacteriota; class Cyanobacteriia; order Cyanobacteriales; family Xenococcaceae; genus Waterburya. The sequence continues at coordinate 1,923 of JBDKJC010000438.1, forward strand.
CTCTGGCTAATCCATCTCCACCAAGATATATTTCTCCAGGTACACCAATTGGAACTGGCTGTTTTTTTGAGTCAAGTATGTAAATTTGAGTGTTGGCTAGAGGGCGACCGATGGGAACAGTTGATGATTGTCGAGTAACAGGTACTTTTTCGACTTTGTAAGTAAGAACCCCTACCGTAGCTTCAGTTGGTCCGTAGTGATTGATAATTTGACATTCTGGAGCTAGTTGTTGAACTTGCTCGATCAACTCCCAACTGGTTGATTCTCCACCAAGAACTAAACGCTGACGTGGCAAAATTTGCGAGCTAGCCTTCGATGTTAACAATGCCCTTAGATGTGAGGGAACAATCTTAAGACAATCGATTGAATTACTCTTAAAGTAATTGGCAAGCTCTTTGGCATTAGTAATTCGTTCGTTAGAAATTATATGCAGACATCCGCCATTGCATAATGAGGCGAAAATAACAGTATTACCCAAGTCAGCTGCGATGGTAGAAACTATCGCATAATTAGCATCTAAAGGAAAATCGAGTACTGTTTGAATGCTGTTAAGATAGTTATACAATTGCCGATGTTCGATCGCTACACCTTTAGGCAACCCAGTCGAACCAGAAGTATAGATAACATAAGCTAGGCTTTCCGATTTTACCCAATAATTGGGATTGTCGTTTTCGTCGATAGCTATTTTCTCCCAGTCAGTGTCGAGGCAGATAATATTAACATTAACGTCGCAACTAGTAATATGTTTTAATAGTTTTTGTTGAGTTAATAATACTGAAACTTGGGCATCTTGTAGCATATAAATTAAACGCTTCGATGGATAGCTAGGGTCAAGTGGCACATAAGCTCCTCCTGCTTTAAGTACTGCCAATATTCCTACTACCATCTCTAGAGAGCGCTCTACATAAATACCCACCAGTGTTTCTGCTTCTACTCCCAATGTTTTCAAATAGTGAGCCAATTGATTAGCGCGATTGTTCAATTCTCTGTAAGTCAGTTGCTGATTTTCAAATACCACCGCAAATGCTTCTGGAGTAAGTTCTACTTGCTCTTCAAATAGTTGATGGATGAATTTTTCTAGCGGATAGTCAGTCTGTGTATCGTTTAATTCAATTAGCAATCGCTGTCGTTCGCGATCGCTACACATATTTAAATCGGCAATCGCGTTATCCGGCTGAGCGATCGCGCTTTCGAGTAAAGTCAAATATTGTTCTGAAAGGATTTTTATATTTTTGAGTGGAAATAAGTTGGAATCGTAATGAAATTCAAGCAACAAGCGATCGTCTCGACGAACTCCAGAAAGTTTTACTTTAAAGCGATCAATACAAGTATATTGTTTGTAAAGGGAAAATAAAATATAACCAACAAGACAATTTGCAGGCTGTTCTTGAAAATCAAAACAAAAAGGGAAAAAGGGTGGCTCTGTTTCATTTTCATTTTTAGCAGCAATTGACTCCCAGCTAAAATATTCTTGCCATTTGTGAGCGTAGCTTAAAGTTTCTTTAACTTTTTCCAATAGCTCTCTAAAGCAAAGATTTTCTTCAAGATGAGAATGGATGGGTAAATACTTGGTCAATAATCCTAAGACATCTTCTAATTCTTGATATTTACGTCCGTCGCTGACGGTACCGACAACAATATCTGACTGTTCGGTAAAACGCCAGAGTTGAATTTGCCAGCAAGCTAGTAAGAATACAGAAATTGAATTGTCATACTTGCTTGCAAGCATTTCCAACTTTGTTACTGTATCGGAATTAATTTCTAGCGTTAGAGATTGAGGTTCAAATTGTACTTTGGCAGATGAGTTATTTTCTAAAGGGATTTTTCCATTTAAAATCGACAAAATATCTTGTTTTTGCCAATAGTCTCTTCCTATTTCTGTGTCTTCTGATTCCAATAATTCATTTAGCCATGCAGATATATCCGCATACTGCATCGATTCATCGTCAAGTTCTCTACCGTGTAAGTATGCTCCATAAAAATGAAGGATTTCTTTTGCAAAATTATGAAGTGTTGCTAGATCGCCGTAAAGAGCAGATAGGCTAATAAATAAGATATGTTCGCCTGATGAAAGCTTGTTCAAGACTGCATATAAAAGAGGTCCGTTTTCAAGATCGAAAATTTGCCAACTTCGATCTTGAAAAAGTGTATTGATCGCAATCTCTTGTTCTTGGGAAGTTAAACTGCTTAGATTTCGCTCTGAAAACATTAGCATACTGTTTTCAGTTACGAACTGAAGCGGAATTGTCGTTTCAGGTAAACAATGGAAAACGGTACGAAAAATTT
>JBDKJC010000439.1:0-4168 GCA_039796815.1 Cyanobacteriota bacterium
TTGGAAGACTCAGCAAAATATTAAAATCGATCAACGCTATCATCTGGAAAAAATTGACAGCCTCAATTTAAATAAGCTAGCAGAAGAAATAGTTGGTGCGACTGAACCTGGTCATATTAGCTATGAATCTCCTTTAAAAGAACAACGTCAAAGAGTTGGTTTTGCTCCTTTGCAAGTTGAACCTTGGGTGTTAGGAGTCAATCGTCCTGAAAGAGTATTTGCTGCACCTTTAAGACATCTAATTTGGCAAAACAGTATTAGTTTATTGATTGTAGGCGCGATCGCCTCATTTTTGGCAATCATACTAGCACGAAGTATTTCTAAACCAATTCGGGAACTTACCATTACCGCCAAAGCGATAGAATCAGACCGTTTTGAATGCGATCGCCTGATTCAATTTGCCCACAAGCGAGATGATATTGGTCAGTTGGTGCGCGTCTTTATTCACATGGCTGAACAAGTAAAAGCCAGAGAACAAAAGCTCAAGCAACAGGTAGTTGAACTAAATTTTGAAATCGACGAAGCCAAGAGAGAGCGTCAGGTAGCAGCTGTTACAGGAACACAATACTTTCAACAACTACAACAAAAAGCACATAGACTCAAACAGCGATCGCCTAAAAATAACGAAGCTGAATACTTTCAACAACTACAACAAAAGGCACGACAAATAAAAGAACGTTGTTGATTAAAGTATGAAATTGTTAGCAATACTGTTCGTAGTTTCTAGTTTCTAGTTTCTAGTTTCTAGTAGTTTACTCATTACTTATTACCTATTACCTATTACCTATTACTTATCAAACCATGTCTTCAGACGAATTATTTTCTCGCCAAGAAGCACTAGCTGGATTTCCTGCTAAACGAGCGAGTACTTTACTGTTTTTAATTGAAAACCGCACGGCACATTTAGTAGCGCGATCGCTGGTTAGTTTTTCTTTGACGGAATCTTCTACTGCTGAAAGGGATCTGGCTTTTATTGAGGCTTTTTCTCTCGGACAAGCACCGCCTCTAAGTCCCACAATTCAACATTTGGAACGTTATGCACCGCAGTGGCGTGATTTAGTTCCCCAAAATCCTAATCTTAAGGCTGCTTTAGCTTATGCTTTGAGTCAGAAGTATAATTTTATGGCTAACCAGATTCCTAATATTGAGACGGCTTTAGGATTAAAACAGGAATCAGTACAACGCGCTTATGAGCGTCAATATCAAGCTGCTTTAAGGACGATCTTTGCGACTAAATTATCTTTAAAAGAAAGGTTGCAATCGCTGGTAGCTAAAACTGCTTGGATAGAAGATTTACCGCCCTTTTGGTTGGCTACTTTGATTACCGTTGCCCTTGGTTTACCCCAGGCTTTTTTAGCTTTACCCATTGCAGCAGCAAGTATGGGTGCGTTGAGTAGTCTGATTTTGGTGATTGGGATTGGTATAGTCAATGTTTTGACAATGGCTTGTATGGCAGAAGCGATCGCTCGTAGTGGAGATTTTCACTATGGCAAAGCGTTGATTAAGGAACTGGCAGCTAACTATCTAGGACAAGCTGGTTCGTTTATTCTCTCATTAGCCGTTGCTATTCGGGTATTTTTAATTGCCTTGGCTTGTTATGTCGGTTTGTCGGCTACTATGGCTACTTTTACTCCTATTCCAGCCTCGATTTGGGCAGCATTATTATTTGGTATTGGTATATATTTATTATCCCGTCAGTCTCTCAAGTTTACCGTCGCTATTATGGTGCTTTTGGCAGGGATTAATGTAGCTTTATTACTGGGATTATCCTTATTGGCTTTTACTCATATTGAAATTAATAATTTATTTTATTTCAATCTACCCTGGCTTCATAACAACACCTTTCAAATGCAGCTAGTCCAACAAGTTTTTGGAGTTAGCTTAATGCTTTATTTTGGTCATGTTTATGTTGGGGAATGTGCCAAGTTAGTACTACCAAAAGATCATAGTGCTGACTCGTTAATTAAAGGAACTATTACAGGAACAATTATTTTAACGGTGCTATTTTGTATTTGGATTGTTGCCGTCAATGGTGCGATCGCGCCGTCGTTATTAGCAACTCAATCGGGTACGGTTTTAGAGCCTTTAGCCCAACAAATTGGTTCGATAGTTACCGTTGCAGGTTCAATCTTGGTTATTTTCCTTTTAGGAATGGCTTGGATTCGCAGTTCCAATCTTTTATTTAATATCACTCAAGAATGGATTCCCCATCGCCGTCAAACTCTAGTAAGACTTCCCTGTAAAAGTGGCAGAATAATTTTACAACCTTCAGGTAAACGTAATTTTCTCCGTCTGGGTATTACTTATTTAGGATTAAAACAGGATATTCCCCAATTTTGTCTAGATATACAAACTGAGCGCAATTTAGTCCGTACTAACTTTACTATGACTAAAACTTGGGAACTTGCCGAACTATCAAAACGGTTTCCAGAGTTACGTAATCTGAGTTTAAAACTAGAATTGCGAACAGCCAATCAAGAACAAGTTGAGTTACAAGTAAACTCCAATCTACTACTCAATTACGAAGGAATGTTGAGTAATGCCGAAATAAACAGCATTGAATTCAACCCAAAAAATACCGATCATAAAAATAATAAACCAAATAAAGTCTTGCATAACCTTAAAACAGGTTTACTTATGCAACGTCGCTTTTTAATCGGGATGATTCCCCTAGTAATTGTGTTTTTACTTACTGAATGGTTATTTATTGCCCAAACCCAATCTTTTACTAGCGTTCTAGCTTTTGCAGGTGTCTTAGGTAATTCCCTAGTTGGCGGTATATTTCCAGTTTTACTTTTACTTTCCAGTCGGCGTAAAGGAGAACTAATTCCAGCTACAGTCATCGATCGACTCGATCGCCCTTGGTTGCTAGCAGGTATCTATAGTTTGTTTGTCGGCATCTTATTAATACATGGTTTATACATTTGGCATGATGCGATCGCCCGTTTAAGTGCTTTAACTGTAGCAGTTTTAGCTGTAGGTGCGACTCTAATCACCTTTGCTGCTGGTGCTTTAACTCCCCGTACCGTTGTCGAATTCCGCGAACAAACCAACTTAAACGGCAAAACTTTACTCAATATTACCGCAGGAGGCAAACCCAAAACCGCAGCCATCCGCTTGGGCTATGAAGAAGGCGAACAGCAGTACCAAGATTCAACTCTAGAAGTAAATACTTTATCACCACTACGCTACATCATTTGCCAACTGACAACCAAAGGCAGAGAAGAACTAAAAGTTTGGACGCATTGTAGCCAGATCGACGGCAATAATCATCTACCCACGTTACTAGAAGTTTATCAAGGAGACAAAAAAATGCAATACGACCTAAAGCTATCTGGGGGCAAAGTTTTATTACCAGCAATGAATTCAGGCGATCGTTGGTTAAAGTTTAAATTTTAACCAACAGTCATTACTTAAGTATTGCTTCTTCCTTTGCATCTTTGCGTCTTTGCGTCTTTGCGCGAAACAAAATTCATTTTTTTAGAGGTTTATCAATCATGTGCAAAATAGTTTCAGTTCACTCATTCCGTGGCGGTACAGGTAAATCCAATATGGTAGCCAATGTCGCTGCCACTATGACTCAACAAGGACACAAAGTCGGAATCATCGATACCGATATCCAATCCCCTGGTATTCATGTCATTTTTGGACTAGACGAAGACCAAATGGATCGTTCCTTAAATGACTATCTTTGGGGAAACTGCGATATTCAAGAGACTGCTTACGATGTCACTCGCGTCTTTAATTCCGAACCAGTCGATGGCAAACTGTATCTCATTCCTTCGAGTATCAAAGCTGGAGAAATTGCTCGTGTTCTAAGAGAAGGTTATGACGTAGGTAGATTGAATGATGGCTTTCAAGAACTAATACGCTGTCTTAATTTAGATTATCTCTTGATTGATACCCATCCAGGATTAAACGAAGAAACCTTACTTTCGATCGCTATTTCCGATGTTCTCGTCGTCATTCTCCGTCCAGATCGTCAAGATTTCCAAGGTACGGCGGTAACAGTAGATGTTGCTCGTAAATTACAAGTACCCAAGATGTTACTCGTAGTTAACAAGGTACTCCCTGCCTATGATTTTCAGGCGTTACGAACTAAAGTACAAAACAGCTATAAAACCGACGTAGCAGGTATTGTTCCTCTCTCTGAAGATATTATCCATCT
>JBDKJC010000440.1:0-4160 GCA_039796815.1 Cyanobacteriota bacterium
TATTTCAACAGAGTCATCCCTCAAATTTAGGCAGCACAAAATTAACTTAATTACAATAATTTGTTTTTAAATCTATTTTGATAGTTGCGTTGCGATCGCGATCGCCCTAAAATTTCTGTTCTAATTACTCAAAATACCGATTAACAGTATAAATCTATTGATTTTTTTGATTTAATTCTATAGATTTTTTAACTTTATTTTTTAGCCATTTTGATCCAGAAAATTAAATATATTAATTGTTAATCTACTACTTATTGTGTCAATTAATTCACTGTCACATTAATTCAAATCAAAGTTATTTTACTTTACTATTTTCCATATATTTACTTACGAGAAAATACGGAGGCTGTTTTCAAACACAATCTTAATCGCTTAAAATAGAATTGGCAATGACGATTGATGATTCAAATAGTAGTTTTAATTCAGTAAAATTACGTAACCTAAACCTGACCTGGAATAGAGCTAAAATATATGTTTTTACAAAAGTAAATACTTTATTAAAATAGAAAATAGAGGATAAAGATGTCTGAACTAAGTATTATCAAAGGTAGCTGCCTCTGTGGTGCAGTAAAGATTTCGACTACCAGCATTAATCAGCATATAGCAGCTTGTCACTGTAGTATGTGTCGCAAATGGGGCGGTGCAGCTTTGTTAGGAGTTGAATGTAACGAAGGTATTAGTTTCGAGAGCGAAGAAAATATCAATGTATATCAGTCTTCGGAATGGGCGGAACGTGGATTCTGTAACAAATGTGGTAGCCATCTATTTTATAGATTGAAAGAAAATAATCATTACTACGTACCAGTAGGAATTTTTGATGATGAGCAAGGTCTTATTTTCGATGTTCAAGTTTTTATTGAAGAAAAGCCCGAATATTATTCTTTCGCCAATAAAACCAAGAATATGACAGGAGAAGAGTTATTTGCCATGTTTGCAGAAACAGCAGAAAGCAAATAACTTTAACTTTAAAGTCACTTATTCTTCAGATTAGAAATGTTGTAGAGAATGCGATCGCCTACACTTAACTTATAGGTAATTATTAACAACCACAAACAATTTTTTTGCCATCAACCCCGTGTTTTCCTTCGGTGGCATATCCATCTCTTTTCCACCAATCTAATCCGCCCAATAATTCCTTGACGTTAAAATTAAGTTTGGCTAGATTTACTGACCCCTTCGTTGACGCATTACACCCAATACCATCACAATAGACAACATAAATTTGCGATTTGTCTAGATTTTTTGTTGTCTCGACAGACATGGTTCTGTGAGGAATATTAATTGCCGAAGGAATATGTTCTATTTCATAAGCCTCTTTAGAACGTGCGTCTACGACAACTATACCCTCGTTGTTTTTAATAGATTCTGACAAGTCCCACGAATCAGTTTCATACTTTAATTTTGCTTGATAAAACTCGATTGAATTCATTTATCTTCTCAATTATTGTACAAATAACGGTAGTGATGTAGAAGTAATGATATAGACTAAAGTTTGATATTCAGATCAGTTGCTTTTTTTTAGAGTGCGATCGCCCGAGCTGTAGGTTGGGTAGCGCGAAGCAAAACCCAACATCTCTGAAAACTTAAGAATTACCCAACCATCGTTCAAGGTCGTCAAAAGTCTGAAAATCCAGCAAATCCTCAGTTAAAGTGTCCAACTGATTCGGTTCTAAAGATTTAATCTGTGTAGCGATCTCTTCAGAGAGACTGCCCAGTTTACGGTTGAGTTGACGCAAAATAGTATTGCTTTGCCCTTCAACTCTCCCTTCGACTCTTCCTTCTACGCGCCCTTCTTCTTTCCAAGATGTAGTAATCTGCATAATCTGTTCCTGGTCTCTTATCTCCATTGTACCTAACTCAGACTGAAATAACGCCTCCTCATTAGAATTAAGACGAAGATAACTATCGACAAAACCAGAAATTAACTGTATCTTGGCAGGGTCTAATTTAAGAGTGACCAATAATCGCAGACACTGAGCCTTAACTGTCGGGCGATCTTGTTTATTAATCTTCATCTTCGTCATCAGCGCAGCAGCAACAGGATTCTTCTGCTGTAGAAAATCACGCCAATTAAGGCGATTAAGCTGCACTATTTCATAATCAAACTTCAAAACCTGTTTATCGGGAAAATCAATCACAAAATCACTTCTGTCTTGCCTTGGAGGAGAATTATAAGAAAAGACGACTATGGGATAAATCGGGCGGTTATATCTTAGGAAAAGGCTACAGAAGTAACGAAAGAGCCTCTGATTAAAATCCGTTTTACTGCTAGATTCATTCTCAATGTGGACTAGAAACGAGTAATCTTGTCCTTGAAACTTAGCCAGGGCAACGATATCCATGATCTTCTTTTCACCACCACCCACGTCTGTGAATACCTCTTTATCGACAAACTGAATTGAATCAGTATCTAGATATTCCAGAACTGAGGGAAAGAAAAGTTCTAGAAATTCAACAAAGAAAGTAGTTAAAAGCTCTTTAAACAGTTGGTCGTGGTTAATCTTAGCCATGAATACAGTGTAGAGGATCAAGTCAACTAAAGTGACTTTGAATCGCCGATTTGTCTTCTCATATAGCGGAATGCTACATCAGTTCCACCTCCCAAACCATAGGCAATTTGAATATTTAACTGCGCCATTGGTTCAAGATATCGGGCATTTTTAAGTTTTCCTGCATCGATAGGTTCAAATCCAGCATCATTAATCAACTTTGCCACTATTTTCTTAGCTTCAGGATCATCACCACAATAAAATCCTGTACTTTTATGTCCGTTAAAAGTTTGTTTTCCAGGCTGCATAACATCAGCAAAAATAGTATTAAAAGCTTTTACTACTCTGGCTTGAGGAATTAGTTTAGCTATTTCTTCAGATGACGAAGTTGTATGTCCTAGGGTATTAGACATATAGTCTGGAGCAAGAGGATTAGTACAATCAATCACAATTTTTTCTGCTAAATTGCCAAGTTCTTGAACTGCCTTTTTAGCTGCATCTTCTGACCAAGGTATTGCGATGATCACTACTTCAGCATCATGAGCAGCGTGTTTGTACGTTTTTCCTTGAACGTCCACTCCGATTGCTGCTGCAACTTCTAATGCCCTTTGGTGATTTCGCGAACCCATAATCACCTGATGATTGGCTAGTGTAAATAATTTTCCCAAGCGAGTACCGACATTACCAGTTCCTATTATTGCAATCTTCATGCTTCTTAATCTCCGCCTAATTTTTCAGCAATGTTTAGTAAATAACTAAGATTAATTGTAGGGATTTACTCTCTTTTGTAAACTAGGTACTTATTAGTAACTAGCAATTGATGGTTTAAATATGGAAGCCATAAATCCTGATGTATATAAATCTATCTGTCCCTCCAGACAAGTTCTCAAAAGGGTTGGAGATAAATGGACAGTTTTGATTATTGGCATATTAGAACGTGGAACAATCCGCTTTGGAACACTACGACGTGAAATAGAGGGAATTTCGCAAAAAATGTTGACTCAAACCCTGCGAAATTTAGAGCGCGATGGTTTAATTAAGCGGGAAGTTTTTGCAGAAGTACCAGTTCGTGTTGAATATTCACTTACCGAACTAGGAAGAAGTCTACTTCCAGTTTTAAAGCCTTTAATAAAATGGTCAGAGGAACACCTCAAGGAAATTGAAGCGATGCAGAGTCAATTCGATCGAGTTCAGAATAGTACTAGTACTACTTGATAAATTCTGACCAACTATCTGAATATAGTGCCAAGAATTATTAATTTTTCTAGGGCTTTTACTCGTGTTAATTAGATTTCGAGCTAGTATCACAGACGATTTTATTTTAAAAAACTGATAACAGCAGTGAGTCATCATTTAGTTATGGTGAAAATACTAACTAATATAAAGCTAGATGAAAAAAGCTATTTACCGTATTTTAGATGCTAATCTCGATCGCGCCCGCGAAGGCTTAAGAATCATAGAAGAGTGGTGTCGTTTGGGGCTAAATAATCAGCCACTAGCCGAGGAATGCAAACAGCTACGTCAAGAACTCGCTCAATGGCACAGTTGGGAACTACGTCAGGCTAGAGATACTCCTGGTGATGTGGGAACAGATCTATCTCATCCTCAAGAAGAAGTAAGAGAAAGTATCGAACAGCTGCTTCAGGCAAACTTATGTCGCTCCCAAGAAGC
>JBDKJC010000441.1:0-4130 GCA_039796815.1 Cyanobacteriota bacterium
CAATACCAGTGTTCCGATTAAGATTAATCCCGTTCCTAAAACCATCTTAACTGTCAATGGTTCTCCTAAAAACAGCACGGCAAATAGGGAAATTAAGACCAATCCTGACTTGTCAATTGGGGCGACTAAAGAAGCAGGACCGAGTTGTAATGCCCTAAAGTAGCATAGCCATGATAGTCCCGTTGCCATTCCCGATAATACTAAAAATAGCAGTGTCTTTTGATTTAATTCAAATAACCCCTGAAACGTTCCTTCAGCATAGACTAATCCCCAGGCGATCGCTAAAATCACTACAGTCCGAATTGCCGTCGCCAAATTGGAATTTACCCCCTCCACTCCCACCTTAGCAAAAATGGTAGTTAGAGCTGCAAAGAACGCCGACAAGATAGCAAAAATAAACCAGCTCTTACCGTCATTCATACTCAAATTATCTTATTTCACAACTATTATTTTGTTATTAATTGGTAGTTTCTCTCTCCAAGTCACTTACTCTCCTGGCCACCTTCCGCCCCATCGGAATACACATCGGAGTATCAGCTAAAGGATCGAGAACAATACGACATTCTAAATCAAAGACATCCCGTACCATCTCTTCTGTCATTACCTGTTTTGGAGTTCCCGTAGCGTATACCTTACCCTGCTGTATTGCTATCAAATAATCGGCATAGCGACAAGAGAGATTGAGATCGTGCAGAATCATCACAATGGTTTTCCCCTTGCTTTGCTGAAGTTCGTCTAGTAAATCTAATAACTCCACCTGATGGGATAAATCTAAAAAAGTTGTCGGTTCGTCTAACAACAAAATATCTGTATCTTGAGCTAATACCATCGCAATCCAGGCTCGTTGTCTCTGTCCCCCAGAAAGACTATCCAAGGCTCGATCTGCTAGTTCGGTCATGGTAGTAATTTCTAAAGCTTCAGCTACTTTTTCTTCATCATCCCTCGACCACTGCTGTAACCAGCTTTGATAGGAATAACGACCCATTGCTACTAAATCTCTTACCGTCAACCCTTCTGGCGTAGTAGGGCCTTGAGGCAACATCCCTAATTTTTTAGCTATAGTTTTTGCCTTGAGTTGAGCAATTGCTTTACCATCGAGATAAACCTTACCTGACTTAGGTTTTAATAGTCTGCCTAATCCTCGAAGCAAGGTAGATTTACCACAACCGTTAGCACCCACTAGTACTGTAGTTTTCTGGGGGGGAATTGCTAAATTTAAGTTCCGAATAATCGGCGCACCATCGTATGCTAGGGTAAGCTGTTTGGTTTCTAAATTGTGACAGGGAGAGGGTGAAATGTTGTTTTTGTCGCCATACATGAGATTTTTTAAAATAGAATTTAGTACAATCTATCTTAAAGCTTAAAGCTATGAGCTTTAATTTATTTTCTTCTGCGATCATTTGAGCCATTTTTACCCCAAAAAATCACACAATCTCAGTTGAAACCTCTTTTGTCACTTAAGATAGGAAGTGATGAGGAAAGTGCGATGCTTTTTTAAAATTGTCCAAAAATTAAATTAATTGAGACTTTTTTTAATAGAGAGAGATTTTATGATTATCTAAAAGGAGAACTATCAACACAGTAATTGGATAAACTGGCTCGCTTAGAGCTTAAATTTTGGTTAGTCAGGTATCACTGGTTTTTTCTCTTTAACTGACATTGTTTGATTTTGTCTTGATATTTTTTTCAACTGCTGCTCCTGGGTTATATTCCCAGCGATATAGCTGATAGCTAGGACTAAGCCCTTTATCTGCCAACTTCTCCTGAAGCCAAGGCGGGAAATCGAACCAGATAAAAAGGTGCTTTAAAATCATTTTCGCCATTGTTTAACGGTGGAGAGTTTTGTAACTGGCTGACGGTCGCGTAGATGTAATTATCTGAAGTAAACGCCATGCCATTAGTCCAACTGAGTAGCTTTTTATCTTGATATAAAATCTGATATGCCCCAGTTGCATCGACTACCCCAATCGCATGATCGGTAATGGAGGTAATATAAATATTTCCCGCACCATCAACGGTAATACCATCACAAATCGGCTTGTCGCCATAGCGTTCCACTCTACTAGAAAGCTCTTCAGGAGGAAGAGTAGGATCTAACAAATCTACTGTGGCGATACGATACAAAGAAGTACCACTCATGGGTGCATAGTAAACCCATTCATTATTGGGATCGACGGTAATCGGATTAGCGCCAACTTGGGCGGGCTTTCCTGCCATATTAATCACCCGTTCATCAACTATTAGCGGTATATCTTCAGGGCGAGTGGAAACATCTCCTTCTAATACCCTGCGGGAGAATCCTGTGTTGAGATCGACAACGATTAAAGCCGAATTATCTCCGCCAGCAGTATCGGTTAAGTAAATTGCATTATTATCCAGATCGACAGCTAAATCGTTTAAAAAAGAGTTTTCAGCAATAATTGGCTGGGGCAGATAGATGACTTGGTAAAGTTCGTCATTTTCCGTATCCCAACCGACAATTTTACCTGGTTGTCCCGCTCCTTCACTATTATCAAGCATCCAGACTACACCCTTAGCATCGGCTCTTAATCCCAACACTGTATTTAAACCGATTCCCTTTTGCTCTGGTTTACTACTCCAGGCTTGATTAGGAAAAGGCACTAGACTATTATCTGTCAGTAATTCCACTACTCGCAGGGGCGCACCATAAAATTGATGCTGGCTCATAATGATTCTGCCTTCGGGCGTGATGGCAATATTACCTGGAGGATGTGCTGCGGGGAATTCGGCAACTACTTCTAACTCGTCTTGTAATTCATTTTGAGCAACTACTGGATGATGAACAGCAAAAGATAACCAAATAACCAAAATCGCGACAGATATTAAGTAGGCGAGAAAATTCAATAAGCGATCGCGAGAAATTTTAGCTTGATAGTGATCGATCATAAGTTGTTCAGAATTTGGACAACAGTAAGTTACTAATCGAACATTATTAGCCAGTTTGCTTAAATTTCTGACAGGCTGCTAACAAATCTTGATGTAGTTGAGGAGTATTAGCGACAATCGCGCCATTATAACTATAGTCTTGACAGGTATGCAATGGCGGCAAAGGAAAGCCATCTAATCCTGTGACGATACACCCGTTCTCTTGTGCCATAAACGCGAGGGCTGCACTATCAATAAACTTACCTCTTTTGGTAATCCAGCCACTTAAATCTCCTGTGAAGATCCCGTTGTAGTTGGGTAATTGAGTAGTAGAAGAATAACAGTTCTCGATATCTATTACCTGGTACTTATCTTGTAATGCGGGTTTTAAATGTGCCATTCCCCAACCTAATAAGATTGCGGGTGCAGCATTGGTAATTTTTAATCTGGGGCAATCAGCTAAATCTTGTTGCAGATTACCCTGATATACTCCTTGATTTTTGACGGTGTAATAGTAGCAGTTTTGAGCGGGAGAAATGGCAATTACCGCCTCGTAACTATCGGTATTTAAGATACTGAGAATAATCTGATAATTATCAAAGCCATCGAGATAGTATTGTGTCCCATCAATCGGATCTAAAGTAATCAGATACTTATTGGCGCTTAATTCCGTTGAGGAAAAATATTTAGTATTGCGCGATTGCTCGTATTCTTCACCATAAAAAGCCAGATCGGGATATGTTCCTAAAAGAGCTACTTCCACCACTGTTTGAATTGAAAGATCCGCATCACTTAAAGCTGCCGCTAAGATATTATCCCCCGCATCTTTGACTGGCAAAGAAGCAATCCTAGCTTGAATTTGTTGTGCGTAACCCGCAGCTACTCGTAAATGGGGTAATAAGGTTTGGAGTATTTCACGGGGAAGAGGCAAAGAGAACATCTCAAATATCTGGCGTAGCTAAAGTTAATTGTTGCTTAATTTTAGAGTTAACACTCCTTGGTATGAAAGAAATGCTATTTCGCTCATTGGCGATCGCTCTCAACTTATAATAAGTCTTTTACCTTAAAATATACCCATTACCCATTACCACGTTTTAACAGATAGCCTGCGTAACATCAGCTATTAACTAACTCTAGATGTCGGCTGCGAATCGTCTCGGCGATCGCTTTTAGCCAAGTTTCATTGATCATTTCCTTAGATAGCTGAAAGACACAATAGCCGTGTTGCTGGGCTAAATTGAGCT